>NZ_KE148328.1:0-13701 GCF_000410615.1 Novosphingobium sp. B-7
CGGCCCATCGCCGCCCTCGCCCGGCGCCAGTTCCTCGGCGGCGAAATGGGCAATGCGCCGCGCCACTTCGGCCAGCACGCGATCGCCGCCGCCATGGCCGAAGGCCAGGTTCACCGCCTGGAACCGGTTGAGGCCGATCAGCATGGCCTGCACGGTTCCCTGCGCGCCCGCCCGATCGAGCCAGTCGCGCGCCTGCGCGGCCGTGGCCAGCCCGGTTAAGCCGTCCTGCATCAAGCCGTCCTGCCCAAGGGCGATGGCAGGGAGAACGGACGGCAAATCAGGGCTGGCAGGCATGGTCATCTTCCCCTCGCTCTAGCAGAGCCGCGCGCCGGCTGTCTGCCCCCGGGCACACCTGGGACATTTTCGCGTTGCGCCATTATGGGGCGCCCCATATCACGCCCCCAGCTTTGCCGCGCCACGGCGGCGAAAGCGACATGCGCCGCGATTCCTGCGGCCGGGAACGGGTGACAATGGCTGCGATCGGTTCGGCAAACAGTGCCACATATGAAAAGCTCGCGCTGCTGGCGTCTCCCACCGATCGGGCCCAGGCAGAAGCAGCCGTGCTCAAGAAAAGCCGCGATTGGGTGCCGTTCGCCGAGGCAGAGGCGGTCGTCGTGCTGGGCGGCGATGGCTACATGCTGCAGGTGCTGCACTACATGCTCGATTTCGATCGCGTGCTGCCCGCCTATGGCCTGAACCTGGGCACCGTTGGCTTCCTGATGAACAAGCACAAGAGCAGCCGCACGCTGGAAGAGCGCATCGCCCGCGCCCGTCCCGTGGCGATCAGCCCGCTGCGTATGGACGCGACCACCGCCAGCGGCGAAACGCAAAGCTGCTATGCCATCAACGAAGTGTCGCTGCTGCGCGAAACCCGCCAGACCGCCAAGCTGGAAGTGGTGGTCAACGGTAAGACCCGCATTCCCGAACTGTCGTGCGATGGCGTGCTGGTGGCAACGCCGGCCGGCTCCACCGCCTATAACCTGTCCGCCAATGGCCCGATCCTGCCGCTGGGCGCCAATATCCTGGCGCTCACCCCGATCAGCCCGTTCCGCCCCCGACGCTGGCGCGGGGCGATTCTGCCCGATACCGCCGAAATCGTGTTTCGCGTGCTCGAATCGGTCAAGCGGCCGGTGCTTGTCGTGGCCGACCAGAAAGAGGTGCGCGATATCAGCGAAGTGCGCGTAAGCGCCTGGCGCGAGCATCAGCTCACCCTGCTGTTCGATCGCGGCCGCAGCCTGGACGAACGCATCTTTGCCGAACAGTTCATGAGTTGATCGCACAGCGCGCGCTGTGGAAAAATTTGCCCGGCGGCGGGTTGCCATGCACGAAATGAGTGCTATTAGCGCGCACCTGTCCTGGGCAACCGGGACTGCTCCCTGATAGCTCAGCGGTAGAGCTCTCGACGGTTAATCGAGCGGCCGTAGGTTCGAATCCTACTCAGGGAGCCATCTTCTTCTGCCATATGGCAGAACACCGCCTTGTCCCGGCCACGCCGGGCCTGTTCCCTGATAGCTCAGCGGTAGAGCTCTCGACTGTTAATCGAGCGGCCGTAGGTTCGAATCCTACTCAGGGAGCCATCTTCTTCTGCCCTATGGCAGAACACCGCCTTGTCCCGGCCAAGCCGGGCCTGTTCCCTGATAGCTCAGCGGTAGAGCTCTCGACTGTTAATCGAGCGGCCGTAGGTTCGAATCCTACTCAGGGAGCCACCCTTCCAGCACTGGTTATTGCGGCCGGCCCAGGATCGCATCATGCTGCGGCGGTCATTTCCATTGCCGGACACTATCGCCGCCATGTTCCTTCGCCCCGCCGCCATCGCGTTTGCCGTGCTTGTCGCACCGCCCCTCGCCGCGCACGCCGCGCCGGCCCATCCAAGCAGCCCTGCGCAGCCGGCCTATGCGGTGTTCGCCGGCCTCGGCCCCGATGGCCGGCCGATCCGCTTTGAAGATCATGGCACGCGCTATCGGCTGCGCCTGCACGGCCATGTGCGCGAGGGCGATCTCAACACCGAACGCGGCTGGAAAAGCGATCCTGACGCCACGCTCTACGTGCTCGATTGGCAAGGCCCGGCTGCGCAGCAAACGCGCCTGGTGCGCCGCACTGGCAAGCGCGACGTGCTGTTCCTGGATAGCCACGACAACGTCGCGCGCCCGGTCATCCGCTTGGCGCGCATCGCCGCCCGCGCGCCGCGCTGAGCCGGCTTACGCGGGGAGCAGCGCCGCCATCGTGGCGCGATAGCGCGCGGCGATGGCATCACGGGCGATGTGGTGCCCGCCTTGCACCACCTGCCGGCCCCTACGCCACACGCCATCGACCAGGCTGCTGCCGCCGGCAAAGATCCAGGCGTCAATTGCACTTTCCGGCCTGTGGCCAGCGAGAGCGGGATGGGCGGAATCAAGCGTAACGAAATCGGCAGGCGAGCCCACCGCCAGGCCGGTATGTGTCTGTCCCAGCGCTTGCGCCCCGCCGGCAAGGCAGGCGCGCAGCAGCGTTTCCCCGGTCGATGCACCCGACCCTTGCGCCAGCACGGCCCGGCCGCGCTGGTCGAGGCGCTGGCCATATTCCAGCAGGCGCAATTCCTCGGCCGCATCGATCCGCACGTTGGAATCGCTGCCCACGCCGATGCAACCACCAGCGGCCAGAAAGGCGCCAGCCGGGAACAGACCATCGCCCAGGTTTGCCTCGGTAATCGGACACAGACCCGCTACTGCGCCGCTGCGCGCGAGCGTCTGGGTTTCCGCCGGCGACATGTGCGTGGCATGGACCAAGCACCACTGCGCATCCACACGGGCGCGGTCGAGCAGCAGTTCCACCGGGCGCTGCCCGCTCCACGCCAGGCAATCCTCCACTTCCTTTACCTGTTCGGCAATGTGGATGTGGATCGGCGCGCCCTGGGCCAGCGCAGTCACCTGCGCCAACTGGTCGAGCGTGACCGCGCGCAGGCTGTGCGGCGCCACGCCCACCACCGCATCGGGCAAGGCCGCAGCATGGCCGCGCGCCGCCTCCTCCAGGCGGGCAAAGCCATCAAGGTCGGTGATGAAGCGCGCTTGCCCGGCGCTGGGTGGCTGCCCGCCGAACCCGGAATGGCTGTAGAGCACGGGCAGCAGCGTCAGGCCGATACCGGTTTCCTGCGCGGCGGCGACCACGGCGGCGCTCATCTGCGCCGGATCGGCAAAAGGCCGGCCGCCCGCATCGTGGTGCAGATAGTGAAACTCACCCACGCGGGTAAAGCCGGTTTCCAGCATTTCCACCTGCGCCTGCGCGGCAATGGCCAGCAGGTCTTCGGGCGTGACCTGCCCGACGAAGCGATACATCGCCTCGCGCCAGGTCCAGAAACTGTCTGCGCCCGGCCCGGCGCGTTCAGCCAGGCCAGCCATGGCGCGCTGAAAGGCGTGGCTGTGCAGATTGGGCAGGCCCGGCATGGCCCAGCCGTGCCGCGTCTCTCCGGCGCGCGGGGCCTGATCGGCCGCGATTGCTGCGATCTGCCCGTCAGCCAAGGTCACCCGCACATCGCGCGCCCACCCTGTGCCCAGCCAGGCCGCATCGAAGAACAGGGTTTGAGAATCCGCTTGCATCGTCACGCTCCTTGCGTGATTATGTATATACATTATCGCACCCCCGGCAAGGACCAACCCAGCATGCGCTGCGACACGATCTGGACCAATGCGCACCTTGTCACGATGGCGGGGAAAGGCCCCGACGCAGACGCGCTGGGCCGCATCGAAAACGGCATGATCGCCGCGCGTGACGGTGTAATCGTCTATGCCGGGCCGGCCGCTGCGGCGCCGGCGCTGGAGGCGGACGCAACAGTCGATTGCCAGGGACGCTGGATCACGCCGGGCCTGATCGACGCGCACACCCACCTGGTCTTTGCCGGCAACCGGTCTGATGAGTGGGAGGCGCGCCTGGCCGGTGCGACCTACCAGGATATCGCCCGCGCTGGCGGCGGGATCATGGCCACCGTGCGTGCCACGCGCGGCGCCAGTGTCGATGATCTGGTTCGGGCCGCGCTGCCGCGCCTCGACGCCCTTTTGGCGCAAGGGGTTACCAGCGTCGAAATCAAATCGGGCTATGGCCTGACGCTCGAAGCCGAACGCGCGATGCTGCTGGCCGCGCGGCAACTGGGCCAGGTGCGGCCGGTGCGCATCGTCACCACGTTCCTAGGTGCCCACGCGTTGCCGCCCGAATGGGCCGGAAATGCCGATGGCTATATCGCGCGACTGGCCGACGATTGGCTGCCCACCCTGGCGGCAGAGGGGCTGGTCGATGCGGTCGATGCCTTTTGCGAAGGCATTGCCTTTTCGCCGGCACAGGTCGATCGTCTGTTCCGCGCGGCCCGCGCGCTCGGCCTGCCGGTGCGGCTGCATGCCGAACAGCTTTCCAACCTGGGCGGCGCGGCACTGGCCGCAAGCCACGGCGCGCTCTGCGCCGATCATCTCGAACACCTTGACGCAGATGGCATCGCCGCGATGGCCCGGGCCGGCACCGTGGCGATGCTGCTGCCCGGCGCGTTCTATTTCATGCGCGAAACCATCAAGCCGCCGATCGCCGCGCTGCGCGCCGCCGGCGTGCCGATGGCCATTGCCACCGATTGCAATCCCGGCACCGCCCCGCTCACCGCGCTGCTGCTGGCGATGAACATGGGCGCCACGCTGTTCGGCCTGACAGTGGATGAATGCCTGGCCGGCGCCACGGTCCATGCCGCCCGCGCGCTGGGCCTGGCCGGCTCGCTGGGCCAGCTTGTGCCTGGCCAGCGCGCAGACCTCGCAATCTGGAATATCGCGCGCCCGGCTGATCTTGTTCACGGGATGGGCGCAGCGCCGCTCCATGCCCGCATCTGGAGTGGAAAATGACCCAAATCGTCCTCACCCCTGGCGCGGCCACGTTGGCCGATTGGCGCGCGATCCACGGTGGCGCCGATGTTGTGCTGCATGATGATGCCTGGGGCGCGATCGCGGCCAGCGCGGCGGCCGTCGCGCGCATCCTGGCCAAGGGCGATGCCGTCTATGGCATCAACACCGGCTTTGGCAAACTTGCCAGCGTGCGCATCGCCGATGAAGACCTGGCCGCCCTGCAACGCAATATCGTGCTCAGCCATGCCGCCGGCACCGGTGCGCCCTCCCCCGTGCCTGTGGTGCGGCTGATGATGGCGCTCAAGCTCGCCAGCCTGGCGCAGGGCGCCTCGGGCGTGCAGGTGGCCACCGTGCGCTTGCTGGCAGACATGCTGGCGCGCGGCCTGGTGCCGGTGGTGCCGTGCCAGGGTTCGGTGGGTGCCAGCGGCGATCTTGCCCCGCTTTCGCACATGACCGCCACGATGCTGGGCGTTGGCGAGATTTTCGTGGATGGCATTGCCGTGCCCGCGGCCCAGGCGCTGGCCGATCATGGCCTGACGCCGGTCGCGCTGGGGCCCAAGGAAGGCCTGGCGCTGCTCAACGGCACGCAGTTTTCCACGGCCAACGCGCTGGCCGGGCTATTTGCGGCCGAACGCCTGCTCGCCACCGGCCTGGTCACCGGCGCCCTGTCGACTGAGGCGGCGCGCGGCACCGATACTCCATTCGACCATCGCATCCATGCCCTGCGCGGCCATGGCGGGCAGATCGAAACCGCCGCCACCTTGCGCGCGCTGATGGCCGGCAGTGCCATCCGCGCCAGCCACGCGGTGGATGATCCGCGCGTGCAGGATCCCTATTGCCTGCGCTGCCAGCCCCAGGTGATGGGCGCCGCGCTCGATGTCTTGCGCCAGGCCGCGCGCACGCTGGAGATCGAGGCCAATGGCGTCACCGACAATCCGTTGATTTTCCCCGATGCCGATGAAGCGCTGTCGGGCGGGAATTTCCATGCCGAGCCGGTGGCTTTTGCCGCCGATATGATCGCCCTGGCGCTGGCCGAAATCGGCTCACTGTCGGAACGCCGTCTGGCCATGCTGGTCGATCCCGCGCTGTCAGGCCTGCCCGCGTTTCTCACCCCGCTGCCCGGGCTGCACTCGGGCTTTATGATCCCGCAGGTCACGGCCGCAGCCCTGGTTTCGGAAAACAAGCAGCGCGCCGCGCCATGCAGCGTCGATTCCATTCCCACGTCGGCCAACCAGGAAGACCACGTGTCGATGGCCGCCCACGGCGCGCGGCGCCTGCTCGACATGGCCGGCAACCTCGATGCGATCCTCGGCCTCGAACTGCTCGCCGCCGTGCAGGGCATCGAATTTCACGCGCCGTTGCGGTCAAGCGACGCGCTGGAGGCGGTGCGCGCCATGTTGCGCGGCGTGGTGCCTGCTCTGGTCGAAGACCGCCATTTTGCACCCGACATTGCCGCCGCGCGTGGCATGGTCGAACGCGGCGCCGTGCTCGCGGCGTGCCCGCTGCAACTGCCGGTGCTGGGCTGATGGACTGGCTGACGATCCATCGCGGCACCGCGCCGCTGATCGTGGCCTTTCCCCACGGCGGCACTGACCTGGCCGGGTGCGCCTTCGGCTCGGAATGGCTGGCCCGGCGTGATACCGATTGGTGGATCGGCGAAGTCTATGACTTTGCCCGCGATCTGGGTGCCACGCTGGTGGCAACGGAGATTTCGCGCAGCGTGATCGATGCCAACCGTGATCCTTCGGGTGCATCGCTCTATCCCGGCATGGCCACCACCGGCCTGTGCCCGGAAACCACGTTCGATGGCGAACCGCTGATCCATGCCCCGCTGGCGGAGGGCGAAATCGCCCACCGCCGCGAAACCTGGCACGCGCCCTATCACGCCGCGTTGGCGACCGAAATGGAACGGCTTCGTTCCATTCACCCGCGCGTGGTGCTCTATGATGCGCATTCGATCCGCAGCCACGTGCCCCGCCTATTTCCCGGGGAACTGCCACTGTTCAACATCGGCACCAACGATGGCCGCTCTTGCGCGCCAGAGCTGGAATCAGCCGTTGCCACCGTTTGCGCCGCCAGCGGCGAAAGCCATGTCGTCAACGGCCGCTTCAAAGGCGGCTGGACCACGCGCCACCATGGCGATCCGGCGCGCGGCATCCACGCCGTGCAGATGGAACTGGCGATGCGCGGCTATCTGGCGGAACCGGCGGAGCCCACGGCGGAAAACTGGCCGCCCCGCCCCGATCCACAGCGCCTTGCCCACCTGCAACCGATCCTGAAGCGCGTGCTCAGCGCCTGCCTTGCCTTTGCTGGAGAATGACGATGACCCGTTTGGACAACAGCCGCGTGATCCGCCCCGCCACGGGCACGGACCTGACCGCCAAGTCATGGCTTACCGAAGCGCCGCTGCGCATGCTGATGAACAACCTGCACCCCGATGTGGCCGAACGACCCGAGGAACTGGTGGTCTATGGCGGGATCGGCCGCGCCGCGCGCGATTGGGAAAGCTATGACAAGATCGTCGAAACCCTGCGCCGCCTGGAAGATGATCAGACCCTGCTGGTGCAATCGGGCAAGCCGGTGGGCGTGTTCCGCACCCATGCCGATGCGCCGCGCGTGCTGATCGCCAATTCCAATCTGGTGCCGGAATGGGCCAATTGGGAGCATTTCAACGAGCTCGATCGCAAGGGCCTGGCCATGTACGGCCAGATGACCGCCGGCTCGTGGATCTATATCGGCACGCAGGGCATCGTCCAGGGCACCTATGAAACCTTCGTCGAGATGGGCCGCCAGCACCATGGCGGCGATCTTTCCGGCAAGTGGCTGCTGACCGCGGGCCTGGGCGGCATGGGCGGCGCGCAGCCGCTGGCGGCGGTCATGGCCGGTGCATCGTGCCTGGCGATTGAATGCCAGCGCAGCCGGATCGAGATGCGCCTGCGCACCGGATACCTCGATCACGCCGCCGAAACCCTCGACGAAGCGATGGCCATCATCCGCCAGTCCTGCGCCGACAGGAAGCCGGTGTCGGTGGGCCTGATCGGCAACGCCGCCGAAATCCTGCCCCAGATGCTGGAGGCCGGCATCCTGCCCGACCTGTTGACCGACCAGACCAGCGCGCACGATCCCATCAACGGCTATCTGCCCGCCGGATGGACCGTGGCGGAATGGATCGACAAGCGCGAGCGCGAGCCGGAAAGCGTTGCCAAGGCCGCACGCGCCAGCATGGCCACACACGTGCGTGCCTTGCTGGAATTTCAGGCGCGCGGCGTGCCCACCACCGACTATGGCAACAACATCCGCCAGGTCGCCTTTGATGAAGGCGTTGAAAACGCCTTTGATTTCCCCGGGTTTGTGCCGGCCTACATCCGCCCGCTGTTCTGCCGGGGGATCGGCCCGTTCCGCTGGGCGGCGCTGTCGGGTGACCCGGAAGACATCTACAAGACCGACCAGAAGGTGAAGGAGCTGCTGCCCGATAACGCCCATCTGCACAACTGGCTGGACATGGCGCGCGAGCGTATCCACTTCCAGGGCTTGCCGGCGCGGATCTGCTGGGTGGGCCTGGGTGACCGCCACCGCCTGGGCCTGGCGTTCAACGAAATGGTCGCCAACGGCGAACTCAAGGCGCCGGTGGTGATCGGCCGCGATCACCTCGACAGCGGATCGGTCGCCAGCCCCAACCGCGAGACCGAGGCCATGCAGGATGGATCGGATGCGGTATCGGATTGGCCGCTGCTCAATGCCCTGCTGAACACCGCCAGCGGCGCCACCTGGGTGTCGCTGCATCACGGTGGTGGCGTGGGCATGGGCTATTCCCAGCATTCGGGCATGGTGATCGTGGCTGATGGCACGCCCGAAGCGGCGCGCCGCCTGGAACGCGTGCTGTGGAACGACCCGGCCACCGGCGTGATGCGCCATGCCGATGCCGGCTATGCCATCGCCCAGGATTGCGCCCGCGAAAAGGGGTTGGACCTGCCCGGCATTCTGGGCTGATCCAGCCGCTGGTCGATCCCCGCCGGAACCGGCGCGCTGACCGCGTGACGGCCGATCCGGCGGGGGCAGACCATTCCCCCCAATATGATCCTAAATATTTGGATACGCGTCAGGAAATCTATTGTAACAGCGGCACGCAAGACAACTTTTGCGGGACCGATCGAAACGATGGCATATACAATTCGCACCATTCGCATGGCTGTTCCACTGGCATGCGGATTGCTCGCAGCCTGCGGCGGTGATGGCCCGGTCAATTCCGTATCAGCGAGCAAGCCTTTTCCGCAGAGCACCTCGGGCACCTTTTCCGCCGCGACGGCCACGCAAACCTACACCGGCAGCCTGAGCAGCGGCCAATTCGGCAGCCAGTTCAGCAAGCCACTGGCAGTGACGCCCGCCACCACGGCCGGCATCAACGCAGCCACGACAATCGCCTATGACGCCGCGACGGGAACCTATACCGTGCAGGCGGGCAGCACCTCGGCCAGCTTCACCGCCGCCGACAAGATGCCGTCGAGCGACTATACTACGAGTTTCAACAAAGGTGGCGACACCCTGACGCTGTATGGCAATGCGCAGCCGGGCAATACGGCAACCGCCCCTGTCAGCCTGAGCTACACCAGCTTTGGCAAATGGACCCACGTCGACGCGAGCGCCGACCAGACCGACATCCGCTATTACGTGTTTGGCGAAATGTCGGGCAGCAAGGGCATGCCCACCAGCGGTTCGGCCACCTATGCCACCACCGTTTCGGGCACGATGCTGGCATACAACTATGCCCCGGCCACACTGAGCGACCTCACCGGGACGGCAACGTTCACGGCCGATTTCGCCCAGGGCACGGTCAGCACCGGCCTGTCCCTCCGCGCCGTCGGGAATCCCACCGAAGGCAGCGCAGGCGTCTACAGCGGCAGCGGCACGATCGCGAAAGACCAGTTTGCCGGTACGTTCACCAGCGGCACCAACTACTTTGCCAGCGGCGCATTCAACGGTGCCTTCTTCGGGCCATCAGCGGCAGAGATGGGTTATACGTTCGCGATCAAGGGCCACAATCCTGATCCTTATGCCGGCGCCAGCGTATCACCCGGCGACATTTCCATCGTCGGGGCAGTGGTCGGCGCGAAGAAGTAGCCCCTCCCCCACGCTGCACTCCACAGCCGTCGTCTAGCGCGAGGCCGCCCCGGATCGTCTGCTCTGGCCCAAGCGCCGGCGCGACGATCCGGCCGGCCGGGGTGGCACGGCGTTGTGGTCAGATGGTCCGCTTCAGAAATAGCGCTCACCGACGCGGATCGTGTCGCCGGGCAAAACCGCCACTGGCGCGCCGCTGCGCAGCGATACGCTGTGTTCGGCCGAAGTCGTCTGCCGCCGCAGGAATGCCGTCTTTTCGTTGGCGCGATAGGTAAATCCGCCAGCCTTGGCGATCGCCTGCTCCACCGTCATGCCCGAGGCATAGGGATATTCTCCCGGCTTGTTCACCTCTCCCAGAATATAGAACGGGCGGTAGTTGAGCACTTCCACACTAACGCGCGGATCGTTGACATAAGCGCCCGCCAGCCGACCGGTAATCTCGTGCGTTACGTCGTCGATGGTGTGGTTTCCCGCCTGGACCACGCCGATGAGGGGAAAGGCCACGGCCCCGGTGGAGGTGACGTTGTATTCGCCGGTCAGCGTCGGCTCGTTGAACACGGTGATGCGCAGCTTGTCACCTGCGCCCACCCGATAGCCCGCCAGCCCAGTGGCGCGGTCCACCGCCGATAGCGGCTGCGCCGTGGTGCCCGCGCACCCCGGCAACAACAGGGCGAAGCCGAGCACGGCCGCCAGCATGGCGGGCCGGGCCGCCCGGGCCATGGCAGCATGGCGCGAGAGACCATGATCGATATGGGGAATCACGTTACACCCTCCGTGTGCGTTCGTTTCCCGGTTGTTCTATGCCGCGCCCTTGCGAAGACAATGCACCGGCCCGGGATGAAAACTCCGACTTGGAGGCTTTCCGGAACGATCGGAATCGCCGGTTAGGCCGGGCGGCGGGCTTGGCCATGCCTAATCGATGGCCGTTGGGCGGAACCGGCCAGCGCGCCGTATATGCGGGCAAATCCTACGCATTTTTCCGGTGCCATACGCGGATTTACCGATAGCCGACGGCGCGATTGCCACCCGGCCTGCGCCACCCGCCGCACCCCTCTCCTGGGCCCGGATCAGCCGGCTGCAAGGGGTGCCAAGCGGTGCCTCGCTATTGCTCCGCTGCGGATATGCTTGGCCTTCCTTGCGCGGGCGAACCGCCACAGGCTGAGGTCATACCGGGAGCGGGCAAGGCCTGGGGCGCCAATCGCGCCGCCGCCATGCGCGCCGGGTGCAGAGCTTGACTTGGCCGAAGGGGGCAATGGTGAACACCGCAATCGACTTTTATCGCGCGCCAGCCGGCATCGTGCCGGCCACGCCGGCCGAGCCGCGGGCCAACAGCGCAGCGGCAACCGACCGCATCGATCTGCGGCGGCTGATGGCCATGTTCCGCAGGCGCATCGGCGTATTCCTGGGCGTGTTGCTGGGCGTGCTGGCGATCGGCATGGTCATCACGGCGTTGCAGCCGCGCACGTATCAAGCTCGCGCCGAAGTCACGCTCAACAGCAAGTTGCAGCCGGTCGCGCCGACCAGCACGAACGACCGCACCGACCAGCCCGCCATCCCCAGCGAGAGCTTTGTCGATACGCAGGTTTCGGTAATCACCTCGGAAACCAACACGGCCGCTGTTGCCGATGCGCTGGGCCTGGCGCACGATCCGCGCTTTGCCCCATCGCCAGACGAAGGGAAAGCCGCCAACACCAAATCTGCTAGCGCCCAGCAAAGCGCGCGCGAGGCAGCCATTGCCTACCTGGCCAAGAACGTGGCGGCGCAGCGCATCGGCACGACCTATGGCATCGCCATCACGTTTGAAAGCAGCGACCCTCAGGAGGCTGCGCGCATCGCCAACGCCTTTGCCGAGCAATACACGCTGGGCGCGCTGGAGAACAAGCGCAGCGGCGCGCGCGAAACTACCGGGGTGATCGCCAACCGCCTGGAACAACTGCGCCAACAGGCCCTGGCTGATAGTGCGACGGTGCAACGCTATCGTATCGCGCATAACCTGCTCAGCACCACCCAGGGCACGCTGACCGAGCAGGAAATCTCGTCGTACAACCAGGAAGTGACCGCTGCCCGTGCACAGGCGAGCGAGGATGCCGCACGCCTGGAAGCGGCGCAGCGCCAGTTGCAGGCCGGTGGCAGCGGCGGCGTGGGCGAAGCCTCGCTCTCGCCGGTGATCGGCCAGATGCGCGCGCAGCAAGCCGGCCTTGCCGCCGAATTTGCCGCCATGTCATCGCGCTATGGCCCGCAGCATCCCGAAGTGCTGCGTTCCAAGGCGCAGCTTGATGCGGTGAACCGGCAAATCACCGCCGAAACCCAACGCGTGATGGCCAGTCTTGAGGCCAAGGCGCGGGTATCGCAGCAACGCCTGGCTTCGCTGGCCGGTTCGCTCGATGCCTCGCGCGGGGCACTGGCGCAGAACAACGCGGCGCAAGTGGGGCTCGACGATCTGCAGAAGCGTGCCGAAACCTCCAACGCGCTCTATGAAAGCTATCTCAACCGCTTCAAGGAACTGACCGCGCGCGAAGGCACCGAGCAGGCCGATGCCGACATGCTGCACCGCGCCGATGTTCCGCGCCATCCCAACAGCCCACACATCCTGATCAACGGGTTGCTGGCCCTCGCGCTGGGCACCGGGCTTGGCATCGCCGCCGCGTTCCTGGCGGAAATGACCTTCACCGGCCTGACCACGGGTGAGGATATCGAAGAGCGCATGGGCGTGCGCTATCTCTGCGCCATCCCGACGCTGCAATCGGTGGCACGGCGCGGGGAGCGGGTACCGGCCAGCGCCCTGCTGGAAGATCCGCGTTCGGTCTTTGCCGAAAGCTTCCGCTCGCTGCGCGCCTCGATCGCGATGAACACCACCGAGGCGCGGATCATTGCCATCACATCTGCCCTGCCCGAGGAAGGCAAGACCACTACGTCGATCTGCCTGGCGCGCTCCATGGCGGCGGCAGGTGACCGCATCCTGCTGATCGACGGCGATCTACGCCACCAGGGCGTCAGCCGGTTCCTGCGCGGGGGCGAAGGGCGCCCTGGCCTGATGGAAGTGCTGCACGGCACGGCCAGCCTCGACGATGCGCTGGTTGTCGATCCTGGCACGGGTCTCTCGATCCTGCCGCTCTGCGCCGAGGCGGGGGACCGCGCCGAACTGATGACCGGAGTCGAAATGGATCGCCTGCTCGCCACCGCGCGCGAGCGGTTCGATGCGGTGATCATCGATACCGCGCCTGTGCTACCGATCGCCGACGCGCGGCTCTTGCTGGGCAAGGCCGATGCCTCGGTCTTCGTGGTGCGCTGGCGCAAGACACCGGAGCAGGCCCTGCGCGCCGCGCTGCGCCTGTTGCCGATTGACCGCGTGCAATTGGCCGGCGTCGCCCTCACCCGCGTGGACATGCGCAAGCAGCCGCGCTTCGACTATGGCGAAACCGCATTCTACCGCAGTTACGAGAGCTATTATGCCTGAGCGGCGGCGCTCGGCGGGCCGATCCACTGCGCCTGCGGACACGGCGGTGGCTGTTACCGCGCCGGGCAAATTCGGCACGGCCGACGTGCCGGCCTTGCCACTGCGCCTGCCGGAAACGGCGCGACGGCGCGAGGACCATGGTGCGCGGCTGGTGCTGCCCGCCACTCCAGAGCGCGCGGCGATCCCGGCGGTCCATCCAAGCGCAGACCCACGCCGCCGCTTTGCTCGCGTGGCCATCGTGCATTACTGGCTGGGGACGATGCGCGGCGGGGGGGGCGG
>NZ_KE148328.1:13711-22457 GCF_000410615.1 Novosphingobium sp. B-7
GGGAGCGCGTGCTGGAACGCCTGCTGCGCCTGTTTCCCCAGGCCGATATCTTTACCCACGTATATAACCCGGCAGCCGTTTCGGACACGATCCGCCGCCACAAGGTAACAACCAGCTTCATCCAGCATCTGCCCGGCGCACGGCGGCATTACCAAAGCTATCTGCCGCTCATGCCCATGGCGCTCGAGCAGTTGGACATGCGTGGCTACGACCTGGTGATCAGCAGCGAAAGCGGGCCGGCCAAGGGCGTGATCACGGCGCCCGATGCCTTGCATCTCAGCTATGTGCACTCGCCCATGCGCTATCTGTGGGACCATTATCACGACTATCGCGATGCCGCCGGGATCGTCAGCCGCACGATGATGCCGCTGCTGTGCCATCGCCTGCGAGCCTGGGATGCCAGCTCGGCCGCGCGGGTGGATCGCATCGTGGCCAATTCGCGCTTTATCCAGCGGCGCATTGCCAAGGCTTGGCGGCGCGAGGCGGACGTGGTGCATCCCCCGGTAGAGATCGACCTGTTCGATCGCGCCGATGCGGTGGGGCCGGCCTATCTCTGGGTAGGGCAGATGGTGCCCTACAAGCGGCCCGACCTGGCGATCGATGCGTTCAATGCGCTGGGCCTGCCGCTGGTGATGGTGGGCGATGGGCCGCTGGCCGCGGCCATGCGCCGCCGCGCCGGGCCCAACATCACCATCCTGCCGCGCCTGCCCTTCCCCGCGCTGCGCCGTGCCTATGCGCAGTGCCGTGCGCTAGTGTTTCCGGCCGAAGAGGATTTCGGCATCGTGCCAGTGGAGGTGATCGCCTCGGGCCGGCCCGTGCTCGCCTATGCCGGGGGCGGCGCGCTCGACAGTGTGACGCAAGACCTTACCGGCCAGTTCTTTGCCAGCCAAAGCGTAGAATCGCTCATCGCCGGGGTAGAAGCGATGGAAGCCTGGCTGCCGCATTTCGATCCAGCCGCCGCCATGGCCGATGCCCGCCGCTTTGCGCCTGACCGGTTCGACCGGGGTCTGTTGCACGCGCTGGAATAGAGCACCGCGCCCTAGCGCTATCGTACTTGCTTAATCGTCTGCCACCTTTCGCCCAGGGGATGCCCATGGCCACGCGTGTTGCTCCAGACCTGATCGCCAGTGATGCCCCGGCCTTGCCACTTCACGCAGATGCCATGCCAGAGGACTTGGCAACGGCGCCCCATGCCGCTGCGGTTGCGCCGCCAAGACACGATACCAGCGGCCGACTGGCGCGCTGGATCACCGCGCTCCAGCCGCGCAATCGCCTGGCCACGCTGGCCACGCGACTGGCATTGCGGCGGCGCGGCATAGTGCCCGGGCACCGTTTTTTCGTGCACGGCCATCGTCCGCGCCTGATCGGCAAGGGCCATATCCGCATCGGGGCGCGGGTCAACCTGCGTGGTGACGTCGCGCCGGTGCGGATCGAGGTGGCACGCGGCGCGGTGGTCACGTTGGCGGATCGCGCCTTTCTCAACACCGGGGTGCAGGTGATCTGCCACAGCGCGATCGAGATCGGCCCCCATTGCCGCATCGGCCCCGATTGCGTGCTGTGCGACACCAACCACCACCCGGTGCACCAGGGCGATAAAGTGCGCGTGGCGCCGATCCGGCTGGGCCGCAATGTGTGGCTGGGGCGCGGGGTGATCGTGCTGCCGGGCGTGACCATCGGCGATCATGCCGTGGTCGCTGCCGGCGCAGTGGTGACCCAGGATATTCCCGCCGCGCAGGTGTGGCGCGGCAACCCTGCCAGCTTTGCCAAGGCGGTGCGCTGCGCGCCCGATTTCATCCGGCCATGATGGCGCCGTTCCCTTCCGTTTCTATCGTCCTGCTTGTGCGGAGCCTGCGATGCAATTGACCTTCATCGGCGCGATCCAGGTGCTGTTGGGCCTCAGCCTGTTCCTTGCCGGATCGATCGAGGCGATGTTCGCATTCCTCTTGGTCTCGACGCTGTTTGGCGGCTCGGCGGCGATCGTGCTGCCGATGCTGGGCGGGTCGTCGATCCCGCCGGTGCAGTTTGCCCTGGTGTTCATGGCGCTGCGCCTACTGGTGCCCGGCGCGGGCAATGGCATGGCGGTGGGCCAGGCGGCGCGGGCCAATATCTGGCTGGCGACGTTCATCCTCTATGGCGCGGTGCTGGCATTTATCGGCCCGCGCCTGTTCGCCGGGCAGATTGACGTGACCCCAATGCGCGGCAAGGTGGAGGCGCGCTATATCTCCATGCGCGCCTATATCTACTCCACCCGCCCATTGAGCTTTTCGACCCAGAACATCACCACCACGGTCTATCTGGTTGGCACCCTGCTGACCGCGATTGCCGCGCACGTGGTGTGCAGCAAGGAGCGCGGGCGCCGCGTGTTCGTGCGGACGATGGCGATCGCCGGGCTGGTCCACGGCCTGATCGGCTTTCTCAGCGTGGCGGCCAAGGGCACGCCGGTGGACACCGTGCTCGCCCTGTTCCGCAACGGATCCTATGCCCAGCTCGATCACAGCTATCGCGGGTTCGTGCGCATGGCCGGGCTGTGGCCAGAGGCATCGGGCTTTGCCTGGTTTGGGATCAACTGGTTCGTGTTCCTGTTCGAATGCTGGATGCGTCGGGTAGACAGCCGCTATACCGGACCGGCGGCCTTCGTGCTGGCAGCGGCGCTGCTGTGCAGTACTGCAACCACGGCTTATGTCGGCCTGGGCATCTATAGCGCGCTGGTGCTGGGGCGCAGCTTGCTGCTGCCGGGCGCGATGCCGGCCGATCGCGCCCTGATCATTGCCGGCGCGGGCCTGGCCATGATCGTGTTGATCACCGGGCTGATGATCGCCCACCCGGTTCTGGTCAACGATGCCACGGAACTGCTGCGCCACATGACGGTGGACAAGGGCCAATCGCTATCTGGCGAACAGCGCGGGTTCTGGGCTTGGCAGGGTTGGCATGCCTTTGTCGCTACACATGGCATCGGCATTGGGCCGGGCAGCTTCCGCTCGTCCAGCCTGGCAACCGCCGTGCTCGGCTGCACCGGCCTGATCGGCGCGACGGCGATGATCGTGCACATGGTCAGCGCGTTCAAACCGACGCGGCTGTCCACCTATGTCCCCTCGCCCGACATGGCGCTGTCGACCGGCGCGGCCTGCGCCTGGGCGGCAGTGGTCGATGCCGTGGTCGCCTCGCTGTCCTCTCCCACCTGCGACCCGGGAACGGACTTTGCCGTCCTCACCGGCGCCGCCTTGGCCCTGCGCCCGATCGTGCCCCGCCTGACCCCATGGCGCGGCCCGGTGCGCCGCCTGCCGCCCTTGCAGCTTTCCCCCGCGATGGCGCTGGGCAGCGCCATGCCCGAGCCGGCATTTTCTACACAGCCGGCGGAGTGAGGGGTATCGGCTTAGCGGGCGGAATTAACGGCGCAGCCGGCGAGCGCTGTGCCCGGCGATCGCCATACAAGGCGCAGAAGGCGGCGCGATCGAATGATGGCTTGGCAAACACAGGTCGCAGCGCACCACCGCGCGCGGGGTTGGCGGATAAATCCCAGCGACTGTTTGCGCCCAGTTGCGGTCGTAGGTCAGGCAACTTAGAGTCAGTCATGATCGAACTCGATGACCCACGCTGGCTGACGCTTACACACGCTTACGGGAACGCAGCCGACATTCCAGAACTGCTTCGCCAACTCGCACACGCGACAGGCCCGAAAACCGGATACGACAGCGAGCCGTGGTTCACGCTCTGGTCGAGCCTCTGCCACCAAGGCGATGTGTATGATGCGTCCTACGCGGCGCTACCGCATATCATCGAGATCGCCTGTAACGCGACTGGACCCATAGATGCCAGCTTTTTCCAGTTACCCGCCGCGATCGAAATCGCAAAAAGTAGCGAAAAAGGCCCTCCCGTTCCGTCTGATCTCGCTCAGGCTTATCGCGGTGCCGTTTCACGCTTGGCCCAGTGCGTCGTGAAATACCTTCAACAAGATTGGGACGAGCTAACGCTCTTATCCGCCATGTCCGCAATAGCGGTTGCCAAGGGGCACCATCGCGTTGCCGAGGCCGTAATGACCCTCGATGATGATCTGATTAGGAAGCTGATCAATCTTGATTTCGGCGATATGTGACTGTCCGCTCCCCCTATCTCAGCCGATCCGGGCACGGCTGCGGTTGAGCGATTTGCACATGACAGGCTTCGCAACTTGGGCTGCTTGACGTCCGTGAAATTCACACGAAGCCACGAAGACACAAAGGCAGATCACAAGAGGCTTCTTCGTGCCTTCGTGGCTTCGTGGCTTCGTGTGAAATCATTCCGACGCCGAGAAAACCACAAGCTGGCTGAGCAAGCGGCGATTCTCTCGCGTTAAGTAAGCGCGCATCTTCAAGCAGGCCCCCGGATCAAGTCCGGGGGACGAGGAAATATAAATTAAGTGAAAATTTATTGTCACCCCGGACTTGATCCGGGGTCCATCTTCCTTTCTTGCGCGATGTGTGGATAATCGGTCGATCAACTTCAGCTATATGCTGCGATTTCCCAAGCCGCACAGCCTACCCGCACCTCACGCACCCAGCGCCTTAACCGAAACCGGCTGCGCTTGCGCCGATCCCATTCCGCCGGGCGCTGCCTCGGCCGCTGGATCGGGCACTTCGGCGCGGCCCACGCGCATGGTGCGGGCGGGGACGCGGAACAGGCCGCGACGGGCGGCGGCTTCGCCCAGATCCTCGCGCGAGGTCAGGCTGACCAGCCAGGGGGCGGTCAACAGGCCCAGCGTGATCGGCGAGAGCCACAGCGCGGTGACGGGATCGAGCCAGACGGTGGCGGCAAACGCCAGGCCGAGCAGGATATGGTCGCGCATTGCCGGCAGGATCGCGCGCACGGCAATGGCCTGGGCATCGCGGTTCTGCGCGTTCCATTGCGAGGGAATGCCGAGCAGCAGCCCGAGCAATGCCTTGATCTGCAAGAGCATCGACACCGGCGCAAACAGGGTGGACAGCACCAGTTCGACAAGGACGGAGCGGAGCGCGCGCCACGGCCCGCCAAAGGCTGCGCAGCGCCGTGCGTCGGCGAGGATCCACACCAGGCCCATCACCTTTGGCCCGAACAGCAGCAGCACGGTAAGCGCCAGCACGCCCGGCGGCACGGTCATCAGCACGTTGCCTTCGATTCCGCCGCCAATGCGCGCCATGGCCACCTGGGCAATCGTGGCGAGCAGCAGCAGCAGCCAGCCCGGCGAGGTAAGATAAGCAGAGGCGCCGATCAGCAGGTGCAAGCGGCTGGTGCTCGCGAGGCCCGAGGCGCCGATCAGCCGCAAATGCTGGAGATTGCCCTGCATCCAGCGGCGATCGCGCAGCGCATGATCGACGATGGTGGGCGGATATTCTTCATAACTGCCACCGATCATCACCATGTGCACGGCCCAGCCGCGCCGCCGCAGCAGCGCGGATTCGACCATATCGTGGCTGAGGATATGACCGCCGAACGGCGGCTTGCCCGGCAGATCGGGTAGGCCACAGCTTTCGGCAAAGGCGCGGGTGCGCACGATGGCGTTGTGGCCCCAGAAATTGGCCTCTGCCCCGCTCCACCACAGCAGCCCGGCCGATGCGATCGGGCCATAGGCCTCGCTGGCAAACTGCATCCAGCGCTGGAACAGAGTGCGCGCATTGGTGATCATCGGCACGGTCTGGAGCAGGCCGATCGAAGGCCGCGCCTCCATCAGCGAGGCCAGGCCAACGATAGCGGCGCCGGTCATCACGCTATCGGCATCGAGCACGAGCATGTTTTCATAAGCGGCGCCAAAGCGGCGGACCCATTCGGCAATGTTGCCGGGCTTGCGCGCGGTATTTTCCTCGCGGCGGCGATAATAGATGGCGATCGGCGCCCGCGCGGCCAGTTCGGCCCAGGCTGCCTCCTCGCGCTTGCCATGCAACGCGCTGGAATCGCTGAGCACGAAGAAATCGATCCACGGCGCCCCGCCCGACCGATCGATGGCATAGGCCATCGCCTCTACCCGGGCGAACACCGCGTCGACGTCTTCGTTGTAGACCGGCATCAGCACGGCGGTGCGATGGGCCAGGCTGGCAGCGGGCGATGGCACCGGCACGAAGCCGGGATGCGCGCCACTGATCAGCTGGATGAAGCCGATGGTCGAGCTGACAAAGCCGAACGCCACCCAGCTGAACAGCGGCACGAAGAACACGAGCAGCGCCACCTCGATGGCATTGAGGCCATCGCGCGAAAAGGCGACGCGCACCTCGCTCGACGCAGCAAGGCCCAACACCGCCGTCAGCGCGACGAGCAGCCAGCGCTTGACCAGCAGGCCGTGAGGGCGCGTTTCCACTTCGCGCCGTGCCGGGGCATTGCCGAACAGGCGCTGCACCGGCATGTCGAGCGGCGCTTCGGCCGGGAGCAGCGGCGGCTGGCCACCTGGCGCAGCGCGGTCCGTCATGGCTGGATCGCCTTGATCACGGTTTCGCTGAGCGCGCCGCCGCCGCGTTTCAAGAACAGGCGAAATTCACGCGCGGCGAGCCCCTGCGTCTTGATATCGAGCGTGACGCGCCATTGCTTGTCGCGCCCGGCGACCGGGCCAACCGCCTTGTGCAGCACGGCCTCTGCCGGCAGGTCCAGCTCGGCCGTGACACCGCTGCTGCGGTTAAGGCCTTCAAGAGAATCGCCCTGGAAATCGAGGACATAGCGCGTGGCACCTGGGATCGGATCACCGCCCGGCACGCCGCCCGGCCCGGCAAACACCTTGATGCAGCGGGCATTGGCATTGGCGGCCAGATCGCGGTTGGTCCAGGTCAGCCGATAGGCAAAATCCTGGCGCTGGCCGGCCTTGGCCGGCCAATCGCTGAGCCAGAAAGCCGCCACATTGTCGACGTTTTCCGAGATCGTCGAAAAGGCATAGAGCACAACCGCACCCGCGCCCCAATCACCCTGCGGCTCTACCCACAAAGATGGCCGGCGATCGTAGAAGGCCAGGTCATCCTGATAGTGATCGAACGCCTGATCCCGCTGGACCAGGGCAAAGCCACGCAGGGAGTTGGCGCGAAAGGTGTTGGTGCGCGGCTCTGGCGGGTTTTCCAGCGGGCGCCAGATGCGCTCACCATCGGCCATCCAGATGGCCAAGCCGTCGGAATCGTGCACTTCGGGCCGCCAGTCGCGGCGATCCATCTTGGTCGCCTCGTCAAAGCAGAACATGCTGGTCATCGGCGCGATGCCTAGCCGCGCCACGTCCTTGCGCAGGAACAGGGCCGATTTCACCTCTTGCACCACGCCCGCCTCGGTCTGGCGGGTATCGAAGGCATAGGCCCCAGTCAGCGACGGCCCCTCAAGCAGGGCATGGATCACGAGGCGCTGGCGCCCTTCCGGCCCGCCCAGATCCTCGATCCAGAACGCGGTAAATTCGGGAAATTCCTCCGCCCCGGGCATTGTGCCGGTATCGACGGCAATGCCCCGCGCCGAAAGGCCGTACTGGTCTTTCTCGCCCGCCGCGCGGAAATAGGATGCGCCCAGGAACGCCAGCCAATCGCCATGGCCATCGGCATGCATCACGCGAAAGCCGGCGGGATCGACATTCTGCGCCGCGCCGAACAATCCTTGCGTGTTGATCAGCGGGCGCGCCTGCCCGGCCGAGACCACGTTGATGCCCACGGCAAAGGGCGCGGTTTCCAGCCGGGTGGGAAACAGGCGCACGTGGCCCGGCAGGCTTTGTGCCTCGCCATAGGTCAGCCGCGCGGCATCATCGAATGTCGGCGCGGCCCGGCGCGAGGCGGTGCGGGCCGCATAGGGGCGGCGCGCGGACGCCTGAGCGCGGGCCACCAGAATATCCCATGAAAATGGCTGGGCCGGGCCGAAATTGCCCGCCGCGCCCTGGGCCAAAAGCCGCGCCGGCAGCGCCGCCAGGCCTGCCAGGGTAAGCGCCATCGTGGCAAAACCGCGGCGCGACACAGCCGCGCCGGCAGCGGTATCAGAAGGGTTGGAAGGATCGATCATGCCTGCCTAACGCAGCCCCCGTCGTTCGGTTTCGGAGGAAAGCCAGCGCGTTCCACGGCCTGCCCCGCCTGGGTTTCGTCCTGTCACGGCTTGGACGGGCCAGCGCGCCGCCCGATGATCACCTGAACACCGGGCTCCAGCCCGCTCGCCAAGATCTCGGTGCGCTTGCCGTCACTGGCGCCCGTGGCCACCGCCACCTGGCGCGGTTCGTTGTCGTCTGACAGGATATAGACCGTGCTGCGGCGCGGCGGCACGCCATCGGGCGTAAAGCCCAGCGCGGCATTGGGCACGAGCAGCACCTTTTCGCGCGCAGGCAGGTCGATTTCCACGGTGGCGGCCATGCCCGGGCGCAACTGCACCATGGCGCCATCGCCAGCGGCCGGCGGATCGAGCGCGAAGACCGCCAAGCGATCGAGGCCGCGTGTATCGTCGGTGGGATCGATCCGCACAAGCCGCGCGGTGCGCACCTTGTCGGCCATGCCGGCCAGCAAAACATGGGCGCGGGCATTGGTGGCCAGCCGCTGGGCATCGGCCGTCGGCAGCGGCACCGTCACCACCAGGCGATCGAGCCCGGTGGCAAGCGACAGAAGTGGCGTGCCTGGCGCCACCAGTTGCCCCGGCGCCACCGCGCGCGAGACAACCACGCCATCGAACGGCGCGCGGATCGTGCCATCGGCCAGTTGCCGGCGCGCCAGGACTTCATCGTTGCGCGCCTTGGCCAGGGCCGCCGTGGCACTGGCAAGAGCCGCTGCCGTGCGCGAAAGTTCGGCGCGGGCGCCGTCCATTT
>NZ_APCQ01000503.1:0-896 GCF_000410615.1 Novosphingobium sp. B-7
CCGGCGGTTCGTGCCGATCATCAGCGGGGTGGCCGGCGTGGCGCTGGCCGGGCTGCTGGGCGCCAGCCTTGCCAGCATCAATGCCGGCGCCAATGCCGCGAGCGAGGCGGCGCTGGCCAGCGGCGGGATCGGGCTGTTCATCTTCGGCACGCTCAACCGCCTGCTGCTGGTGACGGGCTTGCATCACATTCTCAACAACATCGCCTGGTTCGTGCTGGGCGATTACCACGGCACCACCGGCGATTTGCGCCGCTTCTTTGCCGGCGATCCGACCGCTGGCGCGTTCATGAGCGGGTTCTTCCCGGTGATGATGTTTGGCCTGCCTGCCGCGTGCCTGGCGATGTATCACACCGCGCGGCCCGAACGGCGCAAGGCCACCGGGGGCATGCTGCTGAGCCTTGCCGCCACCTCGTTCCTGACCGGGGTGACCGAGCCGATCGAGTTCAGCTTCATGTTCCTGGCGCCAGTGCTCTATGCGTTCCACGCGGTGCTGACCGGCATTGCGATGGCGCTGATGGCGGCGCTGGGCGTGCACATGGGCTTTGGCTTTTCCGCCGGGCTGCTTGATTACGTGCTCAATTTCTCCAAGGCGCAGAAGCCCTTGCTGCTGATCCCGGTGGGGCTGGTCTATGCCAGCGTCTATTACGGGGTGTTCCGCTGGGCGATCCTGCGCTTCGATCTCAAGACGCCGGGCCGCGATGACGTGCCCATGGGCAACGGCGGCGCGCCGGTGCTGGCGGGCGAACGCGGCCAGGCCTTTGTAGCGGCGCTGGGCGGCGCGGCAAACCTGGTGGAAGTGGGCGCGTGCACCACGCGGTTGCGCCTGGTGGTGGGCGATCAGGCCAGCATCGACGAAGCCGCGCTGCGTGGGCTTGGCGCCAAAGGCCTGATCCGCC
>NZ_APCQ01000502.1:0-2821 GCF_000410615.1 Novosphingobium sp. B-7
TGGTGTTGATATATGTTAAATGAAGTTTTCGGTAGTTGCATGCCTTGCAACCGTACTGGCCTGTTTCGCACTTGCGGAATATGCTGAAATCACCCATTTGGAACGGGCCTTTCAGGCATCCTCTCCCAAACTTTCAAAGGCCAGCCTTCGGGCTGGCCATTTTTTTGTCTGTAGCACGCGTCAACTAGGTGTCGGTGGTTCAGGCCACGTGGCCAAGCGCGCGTTTGACCGCTGGTATAATAGTATAAACCGCTTCGCGCTGCGCGCCGCGGTTTTCATGGTCGACGCAATAGCCCTGGTAATGCCGCCGGATCAGCCCGGCGCGCACCAGATCGGACACTGCGCGGCTGACATTGGTGCGCCCGGAATGGCGCAGCCGATCCCGCAATTCGGTGGCGATGGTCTGTTCGGCCTGCGCCGGATCAGCCGGCAATGTCCCTTTCCGCGCAAGTTGTGCGCGCACTTCTTCCACCACGGCGCGCCGCCGGGCGTCACGCTGTGCCATCGGGATCAGGGCATCGCTCAACCAGTCGCGCACGGGAATGGCTTGGCCACCTTCGCGCACATAGGGCCCCGCGCTGTCTGACGTGCCGGCAGCTCGGGCAATCAGATTGAGCACCATGAAGGTATAGCGCGGCCGGGTGGATACTTCGGCCAGCTTTTCCAGTACGGCCGGCAGATCGATGTCATGCGGCGGCTGGACCCGCGCCGCATCGGCGCCGCCATCCGGCCCAGCCACGGGCGCGCCCTTCCCCGCCAGCGCACGCCTTGGCCGCCGTCCGGCCTGTGAGGGCGGCAGCGACGTGGCAGGCTCCGAGGCAAAGAGATCGGGCTGAAACATGCGAACATTTCAAGCACAAACCGCCGCCCTTGTGAATCCCCTGGATGCACGTGCGGCCAGGCCCGTGTCGATTAGCCAGTGGTGACACTTTACCCAAGCGCCTGGGTAAAGTGTCAGTCGTGGCGCTTCGCGGGGCGCGCTGCGGCCGACCGTGCGCTCTAATGCTGCCAAACATGGTGGCCCCAACCAGTTGATGGATGCGGCCAAACTGGCCGCCTGACCTGCTGCGCCCTTGACGGCAGCCGGCGTAGCGGCCAGTCCGCGATCGGTTTGGTTTCAATAGAGGGCAGCGCGGATATGGGTTTCAAGGTCTTGGCGCAAAGCCTGGCGACCGCGATGGTTGCAGCGCTGCTCGTTCCCGGTGCGGCCGGTGCCGAACCACTGCTGGTCGGTGGCTATACCGGCGGGGGCGGCCAAGGCATTGCCGTCTATGATTTCGATGCCCGCACCGGCCATATCGCCGCGCGGCCGCAGCAGGTCATGCCGGCGAGCAATCCGTCGTGGCTGACGCTTTCGGCAGACAAGCACCACCTCTATGCGGTGAACGAAAACAGCGACGGCCAGCCCGATCCGGTGGGCCGGGCATCGGCCTATCGCGTCGATCCGCGCAGCGGGCGCCTCGCGTTCCTCAACCGCATCGGGTCATTGGGCGCAGAACCCACCCACGCCAGCCTCAGCCGCGATGGCCGTTTCCTGTTCATTGCCAACTATTCGGTTTCGGCCGATCCGGGCGGCACGCTGGCCGTGGCCCCGGTTCTGGCCGATGGCCGCCTGGCGCCAGTGGTGCAGATCAAGACCCACCGCGCCAGCATGGTCGACGCCGATCGCCAGGCTTCGCCCCATGTTCACTCGGTGGTCTCGTCGCCGGATGGCCAGTTTGTGTTTGCCCAGGATCTGGGCGCCGATCGCATTCAGATCTACCGCTATGACGCGGCGCATCCCGAGCATCCGCTCAGCGCGCTACCGGGGCAGCCGTTCCTGGCCCTGCCGCCGGGTTCGGGCCCGCGTCACATGGTCTTTGCCCCCGGTGGGCGGCAGGCCTATGTCACGCTGGAAATGGCCGGCGCGGTCGCTGTGCTCGACCATGCCGATGGGCATCTTACCCTGCGCAAGGTGATCCCGCTCACCCCGCCCGGCTTTGCCGGCAAGGTGGGCGCGGCGGCGCTGCATCTCTCACCCGATGGCCGCTTTCTGGCTGTAACCGATCGCGGCACCGACAATGTACTGGTCAGCTTTGCGATCGATCCTGCCGATGGCAGCCTGCGCCAGGTCGATCGCCACGCGGTCGATGGCGTGCAGCCGCGCGAATTCACCTTTTCCCCCGACGGGCGCTTCGTGCTGGTGGGCAACCAGGGCAGCGATGCCATTGTCGTGTTCCGCCGCGATCCGCAGACCGGGGTGGTGGGTGAAAAGATCCAGACGGTGGCGTTCAGTCAGCCATCGGCGCTGTTGTTCCTGCGCTGAACCGCCAACGCCACACCAGCGCGGGCAAAAGCAGCAGGGTCAGCAGCAGCGAGGTAGCCAGCCCGCCCAGGATCACCACCGCCATCGGCCCCTGGATTTCGCGGCCGGACTGGCCGGTCTCGATCGCCACGGGCAGCAGGGCAAAGGCGGTGACCAGCGCCGTAAGCAGGATCGGCGTCACGCGCTCGCGCGTCGCTTCCAGCAGGGTGTCGAGCGTCCACGGCCGCCCTTCCCCCAGCACCAGTTGATCGACATGGGCGACCAGCAGGATGGCATTGCGTGCGGAAATCCCGAACAGCGCGATGAAGCCAACCAACGCGCCCAGCGAAACCACGCCCCCAGTCAGCGCCACGGCTAGCACGCCACCGGCCATTGCCGGCGGCATCCCCGCCAGGATCAGCAAGGCCGGCCGCACCCCGCCAAAGGCCAGGATCAACAGCGCCACCATCGCCACGCCGGCAAGCGCGACATGCGCGAGCAGCTGGCGCTGCGCCGCTGCCGCGCCTTCGGCCGTGC
>NZ_APCQ01000501.1:0-10446 GCF_000410615.1 Novosphingobium sp. B-7
CCGCCAGCCGATCGGCCCCCAGCACATCCGATGCGCCGCCGGGCAACAGCGGCGGCGGGCCGCCCTGCACCGTTTGCCGCGCCTGCTCGCGCAAGGGATCGCGCGGCGCTGAATCAAGGCTTTGGCCAGCGCGGAAGGACTGGAATGGGGGGTGTTCCATGGCGGAAAGGCTAGGCTGGGATTGTTAACCGATTCCTAATTTTCCGCCGTGCCGATGCCATGGCCAGGGGCCGTGCAAAAACCGCTGGCATGCCCTGCCCGCCACTGCTAGGGCGCCACTTCACGCACCCGTAGCTCAGCTGGATAGAGTACTGCCCTCCGAAGGCAGGGGTCACAGGTTCGAATCCTGTCGGGTGCGCCACTTCCCTCAACATCTGATGCTTGATCGCCCTCTTGGCCCGCGCTGCGCGTGGCGCCAGCGCTGCGCCGACGCCGCTCACGGCATTACCGCGTAATTGTGCGTAAGCTGTTCCGACAATAAATTCACCGTGAACACGGCATACCGTTCCGCGCATGACGTTCAGCGGAACAAGACGCACAGTATTGGTATATATACTTAGCAATCAGCAGATTTCAGCCAATATTGTGTTGATTCAGCCGATTCTGCATAACCGCCGCCGAACCTCGTGAATATGCGCCGCCTGGCCCTGGCCGGGCGGATCAACACAGCTGGCGGCCACTTTTTGCGCAAGCGGCAGCGGTACGCCATGTTCTTTTCAACGCCTTGAGGTGTCAAGAAAATGGCGAATATCAACGTCACCGTGTCGGCCTACAACGCCAATGCGCCCTATTCCGCGGCCGATACCGTCACCCTGGCCGATACCGGCGCTGCCATCGCGGCGCTGTCGGCAAGCGCTTTTGGCAACCTCGCGGCAAACGGCATCGACAAGATCAATGCCACCGACAACGTGCTGAGCCTGACCGTGGACCAGTACCAGGCATTGCGCGTGGTGACGCTGGCCGCAGGCGACGTGATCACCCTGGCTGACAGTGGCGCCAATATCGCCGCGCTTTCTGCCAGCGATATCGCCGCGCTGGCGGATGCCGGGATCGACCGGATCGACGCCACCGACAATGTGCTCAACCTCAGCGTCGCCCAGTACCAGGCGCTCGGCACCGTGGCCCTGACCAGCAGCGACACCGTGACGCTGACCGGCACGGGCACTGCGCTTTCCGCCCTCGCCCCCAGCGATATCGCCGCGCTGGCCGATGCCGGGGTGGACCAGCTTGACGCGACCAACAACGTCCTGTCGCTGACCCTGGCGCAATACCAGGCGCTGGGCAGCGTGACCGTGGCCGCCAACGACGTCCTCACGCTATCGGGCACGGGTGCCAGCATCGGCGCGCTCAGCGTGGCGCAGATTGCCGGCCTGACCGCCTCGGGCTTTGACAAGATCAACGCCACCGACAACGTGCTCACCCTTTCGGTCGCGCAGTATCAGGCGCTGGGCACGGTGGAGCTGGTTGCGGGCGACGTGATCACCCTGGCCGACAGCGGCAGCAACCTGGCCGCGCTCTCGGCCGGTGCTTTTGCCGCGCTGGCCGACGCCGGCATCGACAAGATCGACGCGACCGACAATGCC
Organism: Novosphingobium sp. B-7; assembly: GCF_000410615.1. Taxonomy (NCBI): domain Bacteria; kingdom Pseudomonadati; phylum Pseudomonadota; class Alphaproteobacteria; order Sphingomonadales; family Sphingomonadaceae; genus Novosphingobium; species Novosphingobium sp. B-7. The sequence goes on from NZ_APCQ01000501.1 coordinate 1,584, forward strand.
CTCACCCTGTCCGTGGCGCAGGTCCAGGGTCTGGGCACGGTGGAACTGGCGCGTGGCGACGTGATTACCCTGGCCGACAGCGGCGCGGCGCTGGCCGCGCTCTCTGCCGCCGACATCGCCAATCTGGGCGCCATCGGCATTGACCGCATCGACGCCACCGACAACGCGTTGAGCCTGACGGTGCAGCAGGCGCTGGCGCTGGGCAGCGTGGCGCTGACCGGCAGCGACAGCATTACCCTGGCCGATACCGGCAGCAACCTGGCCGCGCTGACCCCGGCCGAACTGGCGCAACTGGCCACGGCCGGGTTCGACGCGATCGATGCCAGCGATGGGGCGCTTACCCTTTCGCTCGCGCAGATCGGCGCCTTGGGCACCATGGCGCTGACGCCGGGCAACACCGTGATCGCCCAGGCGACGGCTGCCGAGATCGAGGCCCTGTCACCGGTTGCCATCGCCGCCCTGGCGCAGGCCGGCGTGGATCTGCTCGGCCCCAGCGATGGCGAGCCGATGCTCTCCGTGGCGCAGGCCCAGGCCGTGGTCGCCGGCAACCTGTGGTTCACCGGGCACAGCGCGGTTCTGGCCGACAGTGGCGCCGCGATCGCGGCCCTGACCGGCACGAGCCTGGAAGACCTTTACCTCCATGGCGTGACGCGGATCGACGCCATCGACGATGTCCTGACGCTGCATGTGGACCAGGCGCTGGCGGTTGACCAGGCCGGCACCGCCCTGACCGGGGCAGACGTGATCACCCTGGCCGATACCGGCGCCACGCTGGCCGCGCTGGCGGCCGGCACGATCGGCGATCTGGCGCAGCTGGGGATCGACCGCATCGATGCCACCGACAATGCCCTGGCGCTGACCGTGGCGCAGCTCGACGCGCTCGACACTATCGCCCTGACCCAGGCGGACAGTGTCACCCTGGCCGATACCGGCGCGAATCTTGCCGCGCTTTCCGCCGCGACCATCGCTGGCTTGGCGGCGCTGGGGATCGACACGATCCATCCCACCGACGGCACTCTGGCGCTGAGCGTGGCACAGGCCCAGGCGCTGGGCGCCGTGGCGCTGCAAGGCGGCGATACCATCGTGCTGGCCGACAGCGGCGCGCATATCGCGGCGCTCTCTGCCGCCGACATTGCGGCCCTGGCCACTGCCGGGATCGATCGCATCGCCACGACGGGCGGCAGCCTTACGCTGTCTGTCGCGCAGGCCCAGGCCCTTGGCACCATCGCCCTGACCCCATCCGACAGCGTGACGCTGGCCGATACCGGCGCCAGCATCGCGGCGCTTTCGGCAACGGCCCTGGCCGCGCTGGTAACAACCGGCATCGATACGATCGACGCCAGCGACGATGCCCTCGCGCTCACCGTCGCACAGGCCCAGGCGCTCGCCGGCGCGACCCTGTCGGGCAGCGACACGCTGACGCTGGCCGATACCGGCGCGCATATCGCCGCGCTGTCGCTGGCCGACCTAGCCGATCTGAGCGCGCGCGGGTTCACCGCGATCGATGCGCGCGATGACTTGCTCACCCTGTCGCTCGCCCAGGTCCAGGGACTGGGCAACCTGGCCCTTACCGGCGCGGACATGGTCACTGTGCTGGCCACCGGCGCCGAATTCGCGGCGTTGACCACACAGGATTTTACCGCCCTCGCTGCCGCCGGGGTGGATGCCCTGGCGACCACCGACCATGCCCTGGCGCTGAGCGTGGCGCAGGTCCAGGCGCTGGGCAGCCTGGCGCTGGCCGCCGATGACGCGATCACCCTGGCCGACACGGCCGCCCATATCGCGGCACTGACCCCGGCTGACCTTGCCGGTCTGGCCGCGCTTGGCATCGATACGGTCCACGCCACCGATGGCGCGCTTACCCTGTCTGCCGACCAGGCCCTGGCGCTGGGCGTGGTAACTCTGGCCGCCGCCGATACGATCACGCTGGCCGATAGCGCGGCCAACCTTGCCGCCCTCACCGCAAGTGAGATCGCCGCGCTGGCCGCCACCGGAATCGATGTGCTCGATGCCACCGACGATGCCCTGGCGCTGACCGTGGCCCAGGCGCAGGCGCTGGGCTCCATCGCGCTGACCGGCAGCGACAGCATCACCCTGGCCGATGGCGGCGCGGCGATTGCTGCGCTGTCCGCCACGGCGCTGGCCGGGCTAGCCGCCGCCGGGATCGACGCGATCGATGCCACCGACAATGCCCTGCATCTCAACGTGGCGCAGCTTGGCGCTCTGGCCAGCGTAGCCATTTCTGCCAGTGACACGCTCACCCTGGCCGACAGCGGCACCCATGTTGCCGCCCTGTCGGCCGCCGCGCTGGCCGCTCTGGTGGCCCAGGGGATCGACACGGTCGACACCACCGACAACGCGCTCACCCTGTCGCTGGCCCAGGCGCAGGTGCTGCATGGCGTCACGCTCGCCGCTGCAGACCTGGTCACCGTGGTGGCCACCGGCAGCGAATTGGCCGCCCTTACGGCGCAGGACTTTGCCGATCTGGCCGCAGCCGGGGTCGATGCCCTGGCCACCACCGATCATGAGCTGACCCTGAGCGTGGCCCAGGCGCAGGCGCTGGGCGGGCTGGCGCTGGGCGCCGCCGATACCGTGACCCTGCGCGATAGCAGCGCAACGCTTGGCGGCCTTTCGCCCACGGCCCTCGCTGATCTGGTGGCGCTGGGCGTCGATCGCATCGCTGTCAGCGACAGCATAGTGCAGCTGGATGCGACGCAAGCGTTGGCTCTCGCTGGCGCCTTGGTGGCGCCGGACAGCACGCTGATCGTGCACGATGCGCAAAGCACGCTGGAAGCGTTGAGCCCCACGCAATGGGCCACCCTCGCCGCACTGGGCGCCACCACGGTCAGCAGCGTCGAAGGGCATTTCACGCTCGACGCGGCGAGCGCCGTGGCCATGGCCGGGATCGGCCTGGCCGCCAACGAAGTGCTGACCATTGAAGACAACGGCGCGGCGCTTTCCGCTCTCACTACGGCGCAGCTCGCCACGCTTTCGGCCAAGGGTGGCGTCATCGTCATGGTCAGTGACGATGCCCTGGTGCTCGACGTGGCACGGCTCGATGCTGCGGCGGGACTGGCCTTTGCCACGCAGCATGGCTTCACCCTGGCCGATGACGCCAGCGTGCTCAACGCGCTCTCGCCCACCCAGATCGCGCAGGCGGCCGGCCATGGCGTGAGTGTGGTCAGCGCCACGCAAAGCGCGCTGGAATGGACGTGGGCGCAGTTCAACGCGCTCGATGGCGGGCACATTGCCAGCGCCACCAGTGCAACGCTGGTGACCACGCAGGCCGAACTGGACGATGCCGGCCTGCCGATGCTGGCCGGCCTTGCCGGCCAGGGCATCGATACCCTGGCATCGGCCGCCGGCACGCTTACCGTCACGACCGATCAGCTGGCCGCGCTGGGCCAGGTCGTGCTGGCAGTGGGTGACAGCGTGACCCTGGCCGATAGCGGCGCCGCGCTGGCCGCGCTGGATGCCACGGCGCTCGCCGCGCTCGCCGGGCACGGCATCGATACCATCGCCGTGACCGACCACGTCCTGGCATTTTCGCCGGCCCAACTCGCCGCGCTGGGCCAGGTCACGGTCGGTCCGGCCGCCACGCTGGTCCTGGTCGATAGCGGCGTCCACCTGGCCGCGCTCGATGCCGCCGGCGTGGCCGCCCTGGTGGCGCAAGGCGTCGATGCGATCGATTCCAGCGATGATCAGATCGTGCTTGGCCTCGGCACGTTCCGCGCGCTGGCGCCGCTCGCGTTCACGTCGGGTGACCAGATCGTGCTGGAAGACAGCGCCACCGCCCTGTCCAGCCTCTCGCTGACAGACATTGCCCGGCTGCAGGATCTGGGCGTGGCCTATATCGCCGCCACCGATCCGGGCGCCGTCACCTTTTCGCTGGCGCAGTTCGATGCGCTCCATGGCGTGGACCTGGACGTGGCCAGCGTGGTCCTGGCCGATAGCGGCGCGGCGCTGGCGGCACTCGATCCGGCCTATCTGGTCCAGGCGGGCATTGCCGGCCTGCGGCAGATCGACGCCACCGACGATGCGCTGACGCTCAGCTATGACCAGTTCCTGGCACTCGATGACACCGTGGCGCTGACGGCCAGCGACAGCGTGACGCTGACTCTCAGCCCGGCCGTGCTGGCCTCGCTCGACGACGCCGCCATAGCCCACCTCGCCGGCATGCATGTCGATATCCTGGCCAGCACCGGCGGCGCGCTGACGCTGACCCAGGCACAGTTCGATGCCTTGGGCAGCATGGTCATGGCCCCGGCAGCCACGGTGACGCTGGCGCTTGCCGGGTCCGCGCTGGAAACCCTTTCGCCCGCGCAGATTGCCGCCTTGGCCGACCATGGCATCGATGCGATCGACCTGGGCATGGCCATGCCCACGTTGAGCATGGCGCAGGCGCTTGCTCTGTCCGCCTACCCCACGTCGTCCGGCGGGATCATCATTGAAGACAGCGCAGACCACCTGGCCACACTGTCGCCCACCGCGATCGCGCTGCTCGCTGCCACTGGCGCAGTCGCGCTCAGCGCCAGCAGCGGCGCGCTGGTGCTCGATCTGGCGCAGACGCAGGCCCTGCATCTGGCCGAGATCGCCGTCGGTGGCACGCAGCCGGTGACCCTGGCCGACAGCGCCACGGCACTGGCCGCGCTCAGCCCCGAAACCCTGTCGTGGCTCGCTGCCATCGGCGTTGACCAGGTCCACGCGAGCGATGGCCCGCTGACGGTGAGCGTGGCGCAGGCCCTGGCACTGGGCAGCGTTACCTTTGCCGATGGGGATATGGTGATCCTTGCCGATACCGGCGATGCACTGGCCAACCTCTCCGCCACGGCGCTGGCTGGCCTGGCCGCCGCCGGGGTGGACCGGATCGATGCCACCAACGATGCCCTGGTGCTGAGCAAGGCGCAGTTCGATGCGCTGGGCACAGCCACCCTGACCCAGGGCGACAGCGTCACGCTGGCCATCGCGGCGGGCCAGCTTTCGACCCTGACGCCCACGCAACTGCACGACCTCGCCAGCCAGGGCATCGATATCCTGCGCACGCCCGATGCCAGCGCCGCGTTGACCGTGGCACAGGCCCTGGCGCTGGGCAGCATGGTCTTTGCCGCAGATCTGCCCGCCACCCTGGTCGATAGCGGGGCGCATCTCGCCACGCTGTCGGTGGGCGATATTGCCGCCCTGCGCGCCGCCGGCGTTACGGCCATTGCCGCCACTGGCCATGGCTTTGCCGTGACGATCAGCCAGGCCCAGGCCATCGCCGGCATGACGATAGACCCCGCCAGCACCGCAACGATCACCGATAGCGGCAGCGCGTTGGCGGCACTCTCGCCGCAAGCGCTGGCAGCCTTGGCCGATGCCGGGTTTGACCGTATCGATGCCACCGACAACGTGCTGGCGCTGTCGCTGGCGCAGTTCCACGCCATCGCCCCACTGGGCATCGCACCAGACGACGTGCTGACCCTGGCCGATAGCGCGGAAACGCTGGCCGCCCTGTCGCGCAGCCAGATCGATGACCTGGCAGCGCGCGGCGTCACCACGATCCACGCCACCGATGGCGCGATCATCGTGGATGTCGATGGCTGGTCGCGCCTGGTGCAGGACGGCATCGGCTTTGCCCATGGCGACGCGGTCGTGGTGCGCGACAGCAGCACGGCGATCGCCAATCTGGGCGAAGAAACGCTGGCCACGTTTGCCGATAGCGGGGTCACCCGGATTGATGCCAGCGACGATCAGATCACCTTGTCCTATGGCCAATTCCTGGCACTGGGCACTGTGGCATTGACCGGCGCAGACACCGTCAGGCTGTGGTTCAACGGCGATAGCCTGGCCACGCTGGATGACGCCGATGTCGCCGCGCTGGTTGCCGCCGGGGTCGATATGGTGGGCACGCTGGGCGAGCCGCTCTATGTCGATCTGGCCACGCTGCACCATCTGGCGCAGGGCGGCCTGGCGATCGATCCCGATGTCACCGTGCGCCTCACGGTCAGCGGCAACGCCCTGGCGGCACACGACGCGCAGGAACTGATCGCCCTGGGGACGCAAGGCGTGGATGTCATCCAAGTCAACGGCCCGCTGGCCCTGTCGGTGGCGCAATACGATGCGCTCGGGTCGATGGTCCTGGCGGGCTATGATGTCCGCAGCCTGGTGGACAGCGGCGCGCATATCGCCGCGCTTTCGCCGGAAGGGCTGGCCGCACTGGCCGCGCGCGGGGTTGGCGTGATCGATGCCACTGACGGCAGCGTGCATCTCTCGCTGGCGCAAGTGAGCGCCATGGGCGGCATGTATGTTGCGGGTGAAGACCTGGCCGTGGTCGATCTCACTGCCCAGCAGGCCTTTGCCCTCGACACCGAAACGCGCGCCATCCTGGGCCAGCATGGCATCGATGCCATCGCCGTGACCCAGGGCACGCTCACGCTCGGCCTGGCCGATCTCTATCGCTATGCCGACTACACCTTTGCCGGCGGCGACGTGGTCCTGGCCGAAAGCGGGGCGACGCTTGCCAACCTGTCGCCCTATGATCTGGCCTGGCTCGCCGGGCGGGGCATCACCGCGATCGATGCCAGCGATGATGCGCTGGTGCTGTCGCTGGCCCAGTTTACCGCGCTGGGCACGATGCACCTTGCCGCGGCCGACGACGTGACGATCACGGCCAGCGCCGCCGATCTTGCCATGCTGTCTCCGGCCGTGTTCGCAGCGGTGGATGCCAACGGGGTCGACAGCGTGGAAGTCTCGGGCGGCGGCTTCAGCCTCACCGCGGCCCAGGCGGGGCAACTCGGCAATATCCAGCTGATCGGCTCTGGCCCGATCACGCTGGTCGACACCGGCGCCGCGATCGCCGCGCTCAGTGCTGATACCCTGGCCGGGCTGGCCGGTTCGGGCATCACCGCGATTGACGCCACCACCGGCATCACCATCAATGCCAGCAAGTATGAAGCCTTGGGTGGCATCGGCTTTGCCCTGGCCGATGTGGTGACGGTAGCCTCGAACCACAGCTTCACCATGGGCGCCGATGTCGACAACGTGACGCTGACCGGCACCAAGAACCTGGTGGTGACCGGCAACAGCGGCGCGAACGTGATCACCGGCAATGCCGGGCGCAACACGCTGGATGGTGGCGCGGGCAACGATCGCCTGATCGGCGGTGCCGGGCGCGATGTGCTGACCGGCGGCGCGGGGGCTGACAAGTTCATCTTCCGCGATGGCGATTTCGGTGGCAACACGGCCTCTACCGCCGATCGCATCACCGATTTCTCGCGCGGGTCGAAAGACCTGATCTCGCTGATCGGGGTGGATGCCAATACCCATACCGTGGGCGATGATGCCTTTGCCTGGATCGGCAACAGCGCATTCCATCACGTGGCGGGTGAGTTGCGCTATATCCAGACTGCCGGCAACACCTATGTCCAGGGTGACACCAATGGCGATGGCCTGTCGGATTTCTGGATCCGGCTGGATGGTGTCGTCAACCTGCAAGCCACTGATTTCCAACTTTGATCGTGGCTGCAAGGGCGGTTTTGGAAAGGGGCGCCATCGGCGCCCCTTTTTGATTGCATGCAATCACAACCGATCATCGCCGCTGGTTCTCCCCCTCCCCATCGCGGCGCTGCCGTGATAGGGCCTGCCGCCAGGAACGGCCCGACGGCAACGGCCGCGCCGCACACGGCACAGCAGGAAGCAAGGCAGATGATCATTTCCGCACCCACCGATTTTCGTGGCGCGGCCGCGCGGCGCCTGCCGCCGTTTCTGTTTCACTATATCGACGGCGGATCGGGTGCGGAAACCACGCTGCGCCGGAACGAGGCCGATCTCCAGGCGCTGAGCATCCGCCAGAACGTGCTGCGTGACGTGGGCGGGCTGTCCACTGCCACCACCCTGTTTGGCGAAGACATAGCCCTGCCGGTCGTGCTCGCGCCGGTCGGGCTGACCGGCATGTATGCCCGCCGCGGTGAAGTGCAGGCGGCGTGCGCCGCGGCTGCCCATGGCGTGCCGTTCACGCTTTCCACCGTGTCGGTCTGCCCGCTGGAAGAGGTGCAGGCCCAGTGCCCGCGCCCGATCTGGTTCCAGCTCTACGTGCTCAAGGATCGCGGCTTCATGCGCAATGTGCTGGAACGCGCCAAGGCCGCCGGCATCAAGACCCTGGTATTCACGGTCGACATGCCGCTGCCCGGCTCGCGCTATCGCGATGCGCATTCGGGCATGTCGGGCCCCTATGCCGGGCTGCGGCGCATGATCCAGGCAATGACCCACCCCGCCTGGGCCTGGGACGTGGGCCTGCGCGGCAAGCCGCACGACCTCGGCAATGTCTCGGCCTATATGGGAAAGCCCATGGCGCTGGGCGATTATATCGGCTGGCTCGGCAACAATTTCGATCCCGGCATCGGCTGGAAGGATCTCGAATGGATCCGCGCCTTCTGGGACGGGCCGATGGTGGTCAAAGGCATCCTCGAACCGGAAGACGCGCGCGATGCGGTGCGGTTTGGTGCCGATGGCCTGGTCGTGTCGAACCATGGCGGGCGCCAGCTCGATGGCACGCTGTCTTCCGTCGCGGCGCTGCCGCGCATTGCCGATGCGGTGCAGGGCGATCTGCGCATCCTGGCAGATTCGGGCGTGCGCACCGGGCTCGACGTGGTGCGCATGCTGGCCAGCGGCGCCGATGCGGTGATGCTGGGCCGCGCGTTCATCTATGCCCTGGCGGCGCGCGGCGGCGCGGGCGTGGGCCAGTTGCTCGATCTCATCGCGCGTGACATGCGCGTGACCATGGCGCTGACCGGCGCACGCACCGTGGCCGATATCGGCGCGCACACGCTGGCCGGCTGATCGCGCCAGCTCCTTTGGCCCGGATCACGCCGGGGTGGCGGACGGC
>NZ_KE148329.1:0-208 GCF_000410615.1 Novosphingobium sp. B-7
CCGGCCACGCCGCCAAAGCCGCCGATCCGCGTGGGCAGGGGCTGCGCCAGCGGGGCGTGGGTGCGCCCGGCATAGCTCAACCGGGCGGCAATGCCTTGCGCGGCAAGCAGGCGGGCCAGCGCGCTGGCCTCGCTCGTTCCGCCCAGCAGCAGGACATTGGCCATGGCTGATACCCCTTTGCGCGCATGGTTGACGATCATCGGCCTTG
>NZ_KE148329.1:464-664 GCF_000410615.1 Novosphingobium sp. B-7
CACCTCGCGCCGCACGAATGGCTGGCCCATCCGCAGCCATCGACGTTTTCCCTGGCGGCGGCGCGCCTGGGCTGGGCAGTGCAGGATTGCGCGTGCCTGGGCCTCCACGCCGCGCCGCTGGCGCGCATGCGTCCGCATCTCGCGCCCGGCCAGCGCGTGATTGCCCTGTTGCGCGATGGCGCGGCGGTGGCAGACCTGGC
>NZ_APCQ01000717.1:0-200 GCF_000410615.1 Novosphingobium sp. B-7
CGCGGCGGCGGCGCCTTTCATCCAGAACGCATGCTCGGCCCGCAGCGCCGCCAGATGCCGCGCTGCCGTGGCGGCATCGTGGCGGGGGTCAAGATCGGCCATCAGCGCCAGGAACGGCGGCTGCGAGCGGCCGAGGTAATAGGTGCGCGTGCCGTTGGGCACAAAGCCATAGCGCGCCACCAGGCTGTCGAAATCATCGA
>NZ_KE148330.1:0-3553 GCF_000410615.1 Novosphingobium sp. B-7
GCGGCGGCAAGGGCATGCGCCGGGTGGACCGCGCGCAAGACCTCGATGCCGCGCTGGCCATGGCGCGGGCCGAAGCGCAGGCATCGTTTGGCAACCCTGCGGTCTATGTCGAACGGTTCGTGGCGCGCGGACGCCATGTCGAGGTGCAGATCCTGGGCGATGGCACGCATGCCATTCACCTGGGCACCCGCGAGCCTGGGCCAGCCCGATCCGGCCAGCGCGCTGGAACTGGCAGGCCTGCCGGCCATGGTCGATGCCGCCGCTGAAAAGGGCTTGGGCCAGGGCGGCGCGGCGCTGCTTGCCGATGGTGCCTGGCGCGATGTCGCCGCGCAGATTGCGGCCAAGCCGGCGCTGCTGGACGAGGCTAGCATGGCCGTCTCGCTGCCCGCCACCGACGAACTCGCCGCTGCCCAGCGTGGCGATGGCCCCGAGGCACTTCGCCCTGTCGCGCAGCGCCTGGTCCAGGATGGCAAGCTGGTGCGCGCATTCGACTGGGGCTTCCTTGCCCGTTCAGACGCTACCAGCCCGCAGTCCGTGGGCATCTGGGGCGCGCTCAAGGGTTCGATCATGACCATGCTGGTCACGATCGTGCTGGCTTTCCCGGTGGGCGTGCTCGCCGCGCTCTATCTGGAGGAATATGCCCCGCGCAACCGCTGGACTGACCTCATTGAAATCTCGATCAACAACCTGGCGGCCGTGCCCTCGATCATTTTCGGACTGCTGGGCCTCGCGGTATTCCTCGCGATCTTCCCGCACTATCGCTCGGCCCCGCTGATCGGCGGCATGACGCTGGCGCTGATGACCATGCCAGTGATCGTGATTTCCGGGCGCAATGCGATCAAGGCAGTCCCGCCCTCGATCCGCGATGCCGCGCTGGCCATGGGCGCCAGCCCGGTCCAGGTGGTGTTCCACCACGTGCTGCCGCTGGCGCTGCCCGGCATCCTCACCGGCACAATCATCGGCATGGCCCGCGCGCTGGGTGAAACCGCGCCGCTGCTGATGATCGGCATGCGCGCCTTCGTTGCCTCGCCACCGGGCGATCTCACCTCGCCGGCCACGGTGCTGCCGGTGCAGATCTTCCTGTGGTCCGACGAAATCGACCGTGGCTTCATCGAGCGCACCAGCGCCGCGATCGTCGTCCTGCTGGTCTTCCTTCTGCTCATGAACGGTCTTGCCATCTACTTGCGCAACCGCTTCGAGAAACGGTGGTAACATGAACGCCCCCCTTCCCCTGAACGACGCCCCTGCCGAAGCCGCGGCGCAGATCTCTACCTTGCCCGACGATGGCCCGGCCAAGATCAGCGCGCGCAACGTGTCGGTGTTCTATGGCGCCAAGCGCGCGATCGACGATGTCTCGATCGACGTGCCCAACGACTATGTCACCGCGTTCATCGGCCCCTCGGGTTGTGGCAAGTCCACGTTCCTGCGTTCGTTGAACCGCATGAACGACACGATCGCCAATGCCCGGGTCGAAGGCGAAATCCTGATCGATGGGCAGGATATCTACCGCTCGGGCATGGACGTGGTGCAGCTGCGCGCGCGCGTTGGCATGGTCTTTCAAAAGCCCAACCCGTTTCCCAAGTCGATCTATGAAAACATCGCCTATGGCCCGCGCATCCACGGGCTGACGACCAGCAAGAGCGAGTTGGACGGCATCGTCGAAACCTCGCTCCAGCGCGCCGGCCTGTGGGACGAAGTCAAGGATCGGCTCACCGACAGCGGCACCGCGCTTTCGGGCGGCCAGCAACAGCGCCTGTGCATCGCCCGCGCCATTGCCGTCGATCCCGAAGTGATCCTGATGGACGAGCCGTGCTCCGCGCTCGATCCCATCGCCACCGCGCGGATCGAGGAACTGATCGACGAATTGCGTGGCCGCTATGCCATCGTGATCGTCACCCACTCCATGCAGCAGGCCGCCCGCGTCTCGCAGCGCACCGCGTTCTTCCATATGGGCAAGATCGTGGAATATGGCACGACCTCGGACATCTTCACCAATCCACGGGAAGAGCGCACCAAGGACTATATCACCGGGCGTTACGGGTAAGGATACGAGACGTGGCTGAACATACCGTCAAGGCATTCGACGAAGACATCACCCGCCTGCGCGGCCTGGTGGCGGAAATGGGCGGCCTGGCCGAACTTTCCATTACCGAGGCGATGGACGCCCTGGTCGGCGGTAACGAGGAACTGGCAACCAGCGTGATCGCGCGCGACAAGCGCATCGACCAGCTGGAAGGCGAGGTTGATCGCCTCGCCATCCGCGTGCTCGCCCTGCGCGCACCGATGGCCGACGACCTGCGCGAAGTAATCGCCGCGCTCAAGATCGCCGGCGTGATCGAACGGATTGGCGACTATGCCAAGAACATCGCCAAGCGCGTGGGCCACATCGAGGGGCGCAAGCGCTTCGAGCCGCTGACCCTGCTGCCGATCATGAACGAGCTGGCCAGCGACATGGTGCACGACGTGCTCACCGCCTATGCCGCGCGCGATGCCGTGGCCGCCGCCGAAATCGTGCGTCGCGACGCCAAGGTCGATGCGATCTATGACAGCGTGTTCCGCAATTTCGTGTCGTACATGGTGGAAAACCCGGCCACGATCAGCAGCGTGGCCCAGCTCATGTTCGTCGCCCGCAATATCGAGCGCATCGGCGACCAGGCGACCAATATTGCCGAAATCGTGCACTATGCCGCCACTGGCACCTACCTGCCCGAACGGGAAGACGTCATTCCGCCGGCGTGATCGCGGCGGGCGCATTATTCCCGCGCCGTTCGTCATGGCCACGTAACAATTGTCGTGCTTTCGCAAGGTTACGGTCAAGGTTCATCCCGGAGGTAATGCGTGTCTGCTCCCAAGCTGCTTCTCGTCGAAGACGACACCGCGCTGGCCGAACTCGTGGAATATCGCTTCCGCGGTGAAGGCTATGACGTGCGCAGCACCGACGATGGCGATGAAGCCCTGCTCCTGGCAGCCGAAGACACGCCCGATCTCGTGCTGCTCGATTGGATGATCGGTGGCACCAGCGGGATCGAGGTGTGCCGCCGCCTGCGCCGCAACAAGGCCACGGCCCATGTGCCGATCATCATGCTCACCGCGCGCAGCGACGAGGATGATCGCGTGCGCGGCCTGGAAACCGGCGCGGACGACTATGTCACCAAGCCGTTCTCGCCACGCGAACTCATCGCCCGCGTCGGCGCCGTGCTGCGCCGCGTGCGCCCGGCGCTGGCCGGCGAAACCATCACCGTGGGCGACATGAGCCTCGACCCCACTGCCCACCGCGTCACCCGGCGCGGCCAGACGATCAAGATCGGCCCCACCGAGTTCCGCCTGCTCAAGCATTTCATGGAACATCCCGGCCGCGTGTTTTCGCGCGGGCAATTGCTCGATGCGGTGTGGGGCAGCGGCAGCGACATCGAACTGCGCACGGTTGACGTGCACATCCGCCGCCTGCGCCAGGCGATCGCCCTGCCCGGCGCGGCTGACCCGGTGCGCACCGTGCGCTCCGCCGGCTACGCCCTGGAAGGCGTCTAACCATCCAGATCCTCCCCCACACCGT
>NZ_KE148330.1:3613-24853 GCF_000410615.1 Novosphingobium sp. B-7
ACGCCAAAGCCGGCACCTGATGCGCCAGGAATTGCAGGCAGCGGCGCAGGCGCGGTGTCTGCCCCTGGCGCGGCTCGAACAGCGCCACCACCGGCAGCGCCGGCAGTTCCAGATCGGGCAGCACCGCCTCCAGCGCGCCACTCTCCAGGTCTTCGGCCACTTCCCACAGCGAATGCAGCGCCACGCCGGCTCCATCAAGGGCCCAGGCGCGCGCCACGTCGGCATCGTTGGTGGCCAGGCCCGCCGGCAGCGCCAGCCCCTCGGGCAGGCCCTCGCGCAGCACCGCGCCGGCTTCATCCAGCACCACCACGTGCTCGTGCCGGGCAAGATCATCCACCGCTTGCGGGCGCCCGCGCCGCTCCAGATAGGATGGCGCGGCACACAGCACGCGCGGGTTGCTGCCCAAACGGCGGCAGATCAGCGACGAAAGCGGCGGCGCGGCAAAACTGATCACCAGATCGTGCCCGCTCTCCACCGGATTGGCGAGCGCGGGCACGCTGTCGAGATGCACCGTCACATCGGCATGGGCGCGGGCAAAGCGCTGCAACAACTCGCCCAGGCGGCGGCGGCCAAAGGCCAGGGTCGTTGCCACTTTCAGCGTGCCCGCCGGGCCAAAGGCGCGCGTGCGAATCACGGTTTCGGCCCGTTCCATGTCGGCCAGGGCCTGCCCGGCCTGGCGATAGAAGATTTCGCCTTCCTCGGTCAGCGAAAGGTGGCGGCTGTTGCGCCGGACCAGCGCCACGCCCAGGCGCGCCTCCAATTGGGCCAGGCGGCGGCTGACCACCGGCAGCGACAGGCCCAGGCGTACTGCCGCCTGCGACAGGCTACCCGCCTCGGCCACGCGGACGAATGAAACCAGTTCGGAATAACGATCTGCCATTAACCGAGGATAGGAAACGCGTATTGCGCCGCAATATGCCCAAGGTTGCAGAACTGTTTGAAATCGTTGCCCGCTGCCGGATTTGCGATGTAATGCCCTGATCCATCTGATGTTTTCAAAATCTGCAAGCCACGGTTGCCGGCCATGGGCATTCCCATTTCCCTGGCGCGTCGCAAAATGAAAGGGCGATGGCGTGCCATGGTGGTACCGCCGATGAGACACGGGAACCTGTCGATGGCCTTTGCATTCCCCTTTCGCAACGCCGCACCTGCCGCCGCGTATGGCGCCGAAGCGCCCCTGCGCTGGAACGATATCGAGGCGCTGCCGGTGCACTGCGCCGTGCTGGCCATGGCCGTGCTGGCCTGGCTGGCGATCAACGAAGAAGGGCAGACACTGCAACTGGCGCTTGCCAAGGTGATCGGTATTATCGGCTGCATCGCGCTGCGCCGGGCCTGGCTGGGCATGGATCGCCCCGATGACCCGGCGCCGCGCCCCTGATCAAAGGTTCAAACAGGCATGATCGTTGGCAAGACCCCGCGTATCCGCATGACGTTCGTGGCGGCGTGGAACACGCTGCTCGCCCTGTTCGTGTGGGATGTGGCGGTAACCGTCTTCTATTATTTCACGCCCTTCCCCGCCCCGGCCCTACCCTTGACGATCTTCGGCACCGGGCTGGCGCTGCTGCTGGGGTTCCGGGTCAATTCGGCCTATGCCCGCTGGTGGGAAGGCCGCATCGTGTGGGGCGCGATGACCAACGCCTCGCGCAGCCTGGCGCGCGCGGTGGGCGCCGCCCTGCCCGATCATGCGGCGGGCCAGGCCATGCGCCACGACGTGGTGCGCCGCCACATCGCCTATGTCCACGTGCTGCGCCACCAGTTGCGCGGGCAAGACCCGGCTGAAAGCGCGCAGCGCGTGCTGGGCGACGCGGAAATACCCGAACTCGCGCGGCGCAACCCGGCCAATGGCCTGCTCGAAGGCAATGGCATGCGCCTGGCCTCCGCGCTGCGTCAGGGCTGGATCGATACCGTGCAGTTGAGCCGGATCGAGGCGATCATGGTCGATATCAGCAACGCCCAAGGCGCCATGGAACGGCTGCGCAACACCCCGCTGCCCGCGCAGTACCGCAGCTTTCCGACGTTCTTCACGCGCCTGTTTTGCGTGCTGCTGCCGATTGGTCTGGTCGAAACGCTGGGACCAGCCACGCCGCTTGGCTCGGCGCTGGCGGGCTTCATGTTCCTGGCCGCGCTGCAGATCGGCGATGACCTGGTCAATCCGTTCGCCAACACGATTCACGACGCCCCGCTCACGGCGATGTGCGCCACGATCGAATCCGACTGCAATGAAAGCCTCGGCCTGCCGCCCGTTCCAGTGGTTCAGCCCGAAGGCGGCATCCTGTGGTAGGTCAAAGGCCGATCAATGGCGAAATGTCGAGGTCTGACGCCGTGATCCAACCGTGGCGGAAATTGGCGTAGAGCAGGGCAAAGACCACCGCCGAAACCAGCGTGGCACGCCAAGCCACCATGCGCGGCCGGAAATTCACCGGCGCGCTGGTGGCATGGCCCACCGTGGGGTTCACCCCGGCATCGTGCGGGGTGCGCAGGCCAAAGGGCAGCACGGCAAATGCCGCCAGCACCCAGATCAGGGCATAGACCGCCAGCATCGAGCCAAAACGCATCGTTCTCTCCCTCTTACGCCGTGCGGCTGCTGCCGGCTTAACGCTCGCGCAGCAGCACCTGCACCACCGGCTTCTTGCCCGACCAGCGCTGCGCCGTGCGTCTTACCGCAAGCCGCACGCATTCGGCAACGGCCACCCGGTCGCGCTTGCGGTCGCCCTTGAGGGCTTTGAGCGCCTTGGACACGTCCTCGCGCGCCTCTTCCAGGAACGGCTCCATGTCCTCTTCCAGGGGCACGCCAATGCAGCCGATGTCCACGCCAGAGGCCTGCTTGCCTTCGGCGGTGACCGCCAGGGCCACGCTGACCAGGCCATTGTTGCCCAGCTTGCGCCGCGCGGCCATCGCCTCGCCATCGGCCGGGGCGATGATATCGCCATCCAGCACCAGGCGGCCATTGCGCTCCGTGCTCAGCTTGACCGGCCCATTGGGGGCCAGGCGCACCAGATCGCCGTTCTTCTGCAGGATGGTCTTGGGAATGCCCTCGGCCTTGCCCAGCGCGGCCTGCTCGGCCATGTGGCGGATTTCGCCATGCACCGGCACCAGGATCTTGGGGCGCAGCCAATCATACAGCGCCACCAGTTCCGGCCGACCAGGGTGACCCGAAACGTGGATCATCGATTGCTTGTCGGTGATCAGGCGCACGCCCTTTTCCACCAGCGCGTTCTGCACGCGGCCGATGGCCAGTTCGTTGCCGGGAATCTGGCGGCTGGAAAACACCACTGCATCGCCCGCTTCCAGCGAGATCGGATGCTGGCCGCCAGCGATACGGGCCAGCGCGGCGCGCGCCTCACCCTGTCCGCCAGTGGCCAGGATCAGCACTTCACCGCGCGGCAGGTCCATCGCCGCGTCCATGCTGATAGGATCGGGAAAATCAAGCAGATAGCCCGATGCCTGCGACACCTTGATGATGCGATCGAGCGAGCGCCCGGCCACACACAGCTGCCGCCCGGTGGCCTCGGCCACTTCGGCCAGGGTCTGCAAGCGCGCCACGTTGGAGGCAAAGGTCGTCACCACCACGCGCCGGCCTTTAAGCTCGGCAATGGTTTCCAAGAGCCCGGCCCGCACCGCGCCTTCCGAACCGGAAGGCTTGGGATTGAACACATTGGTGGAATCGCACACCAGCGCCAGCACGCCTTCGTCACCGATGGCAGTCAGCTCTTCCTCGGTGGCGGGCGTGCCCACGCGCGGCTCGTCGTCAAGCTTCCAGTCGCCGGTGTGGAACACGCGGCCATAGGGCGTGTCGATCACCAGGGCATTGCCCTCGGCGATCGAGTGCGCCAGCGGCACATAGCGGATGTCGAACGCGCCGAGCGAGAGGCTGCCCTCGTTCTGGATCACGTTCAGTTCGACACTGTTCTCGATGCCGGCTTCCACCAGCTTTTCATTCACCAGGCGCGCGGTAAACGGCGTGGCATAAAGCGGCACGCCCAGTTCCTGCGCGAAATAGGGCACGGCACCGATATGATCTTCGTGCGCGTGGGTCAGGACGATGCCGAGCAGGTCCTTCTTCCGCGCTTCGATGAATTCCAGATCGGCAAAGACGAGTTCGACGCCGGGATACCAGGGATCGGCAAAGGTCATGCCCAGGTCGACCATCAACCACTTGCCGTCACACCCATAGAGGTTGACGTTCATCCCGATCTCGCCCGAACCACCAAGGGCGAGAAACAGCAATTCCTTTCCGGGCTTCACTCTTGTGTCCTGTTCTGGGCGGCCGCGATGGCGCGCTCTGCAAGCAAGGCCATGCCGTCCAACGTCAGGTCGGGGTCGACATGGTCAAAAATCCGCGTGTGGCGGTCAAACAATACGGCCAGCCCGCCCGTGGCAATCACCTTGGCCGGTTGGCCGATTTCGGCGCGCATCCGGGCGATCAGGCCTTCCATCATGGCAACATAGCCCCAGAACACGCCGATGTGCATCTGGTCTTCGGTGTTGCGCCCTATCACGCTTTCGCCCTGGCGCGGCACGGAAATGGCGATGCGCGGCAATTTCGCCGCCGCACTCACCAGCGCGTCGAGCGAGAGGTTGATCCCCGGCGCAATGATCCCGCCCTTGTAGGTGCCTTGTGGGTCTACCCAGTCGAACGTCGTCGCCGTGCCGAAATCGATGATGATCAGGTGCTGCCCGGGATGGGCGGCATGGCCGGCAATCACGTTCAGCGCGCGATCCGCGCCCAGCGAGCGCGGCTCGTCCACATCGGCGACAAAGCCCCACTCGGCCAGGCCCTGCCCCGCCACCAGCGCTTCCAGGCCGAAATACTTGTCGGCCAGAACCTGCAGGTTGTGCAGCGCGCGCGGCACCACCGTGGAAATCACGATCTGGCGCACGGCATCGCGCGCAAAGCCCTGGATCTGCATCAGTTGCAGCAGCCACACGGCGTATTCGTCGGCCGTGCGGCGCGGATCGGTGGCCACGCGCCAGCGCGCGCGGATCGTGCGATCCTCGAACAGGGCAAACACCACGTTGGTATTGCCGACATCAACCGCCAGCAGCATTACGCATCTCCTTGGGCCGCTGGTGGCGTGGGATCACCCACCAGATCGACATCGCCGGCATGAATCGCAAGGGTGCGGCCATCGGCCAGGCGCAACTGGGCCACGCCATCGGCATCGATGCCGGCAAAGGCACCCATGATCATGCCATGGTCGCGATCGTTGACGGAAACCAGCGTGCCACGCGGCACCGCCCGCTCTTCCCAGGCGCTGCGCAAGATAGGCCATTGCCCGGCATGCCAGGCGCCAAGCCGCGCGGCCCAGGCGCTTGCCAGGGCCGCGGCAAAGGCATCACGCGCAATAGCGTGGCCCAATGCCGCAAGGGAAACGGTCTGCCGCCCCGGCACATCGGGCGCGGCGGCGAGGTTCACGCCGATGCCGACCACCACGGTCTGGCCCACCCGTTCCAGCAGGATACCCGCCAGCTTGGCCTGGCCCACCAGCAGATCGTTGGGCCATTTCAGGTACAGTCCGGGTAGCCCCGGTGCGACGCCGGCCACCGCATCCCACAGCGCCAGGCCGGCAACCAGCGCCAATGTCTGGGGCGCGGTTTCATGGGCCGCCAGTTGCACGGCGGTAGAGCCCATGAAGTTGCCGAAGCCATCGCTCCACACCCGGCCGGATCGGCCGCGCCCCGCGCTCTGCCGATCGGCGATCAGCCAGTGCCCCTCCAAAAGGCAATCCCCCCCACCAGCGCGCGCCACAAGGGCCGCGTTGGTGGAGGGGATTTCTTTTACGTATTCGAGCAAGGGCGGCTCAGGCCACGTGGAACAGCGCGGCTGCCGCATTGCCGGCAAGCACGTGCAGCCAGTTGGTCAGCAGGTAGCCCAGCGGCGAAATGAACAGCGTGGCCACCACCAGCAACACGGTATGGGCCAGTTCGCTCTTGCCCGTCACCTTGTCGGTCGCCTCATCAAAGTAAAGCACCTTGACGACCTTGAGGTAGTAGAACGCGCCGATCACCGAGGCAGCGATACCGATCGCGGCCAGCGCCAGCAGATTGGCCTGCACGGCCGCCTGGAACACCACGAACTTGCCCCAGAAACCGAACAGCGGCGGGATACCGGCCAGGCTGAACATGACCGCAGCCAGCGCTGCGGCCAGGCCCGGGCGCGTCTTGGACAGGCCGGCCATGTCGGAAATCGCTTCCACCGGCTCGCCATCGGCGTCCTTGAGCATCAGCACGGCGACAAAGCCCGCCACCGACATCGCCACGTAGATCGCCAGATAGACCAGCATCGCGGCCGCGCCCGGCTGGTTGGCACAGGCCAGGCCGATCAGCATGAAGCCAACGTTGTTGATCGACGAATAGGCCATCAGGCGCTTGATGTTGTTCTGCCCGATCGCACCCAGCGCGCCGATCACGATCGACAGCAGCGCGGCAAAGATCACGATCTGCTGCCAGGCGTGGACCTGGGTGCCGAATGCTTCGAGGCTGACACGCATCAGCAGCGTGAGCGCAGCGACCTTGGGCGCCGTGGCAAAGAAGGTCGTCACCGGGGTCGGCGCGCCTTCGTAAACGTCGGGCGTCCACATGTGGAACGGCGCGGCGCTGATCTTGAACGCCAGGCCAGCCAGCACGAAGACCACGCCAAAAGTGGCGCCGGTGGACAGGCCATGGCTGAGCGCCAAGCGAATGCCTTCAAAGCTGGTCGTGCCGGTGAAGCCATAGGTCAGGCTGACGCCATAGAGCAGGATACCCGAGGCGAGCGAGCCAAGCACGAAGTACTTGAGGCCCGATTCCGCCGAGCGTTCGTCGCTGCGCAGCATCGAGGCCAGGACATACGAAGCAAGGCTGTTGAGTTCGAGACCGATATACAGCGCGAGAAGATCGCCGGCCGACACCATGATCCCCATGCCCAGCGCGGCAAACAGCACCAGCAGCGGAAATTCCGCGCGCATGCCGCGCACGCGTTCAAAGAACGCAGGCGCCACGATCAGCGTCACGCCGGCACCGGCATAGATCAGCAGCTTGGCAAAGGCGGCAAAGGCATCGGCATGATACTGGCCGGCAAAGGCCGTCACCGCCGGGCCCATCGCCGAACCACACAGCGCGGGCGCGGCGATCAGGGCGCAGACGGTCAGGACCGCCACCGACAGGATCGAGATCAGGCGCGAAGCCTTGTCACCGGCCCAGGCCGCCACCAGCAGCAGGATCAGGCCGGAAATGCTGAGCACTTCCTCGGCCAGGGTGATCTGGAGAGAGCGAAGCAGTTCCATCAGTGCGCCTCCCCGTGCGCGGCTTCTTCATGGGCAGCGGCACCAACCGGCTGGGCCACCCCGAGTTTCAGTTGCGCGTCGCCCTTGGGCTTGGCCGGGGCCACGCGCGCTTCAAGCGCGGCGATATCCTTGCGCATCGGCGCCAGGAAGCTTTCCGGATAGACGCCCATCCACAGCACCACGGCGGCCAGCGGCACCATCATTGCCCACTCGCGCTTGTCGAGATCGAGCATGGCGGCAGCGTCGGCGTTCTTCTGGTCACCAAAGATCACGCGGCGATAGAGGTAGAGCATATAGGCCGCACCCAGGATGATCCCGGTGGTGCACACCAGCGCCACCCAGCTGCTTTCGGCATAGACGCCCATCAGCGAGAGGAATTCACCCACGAACCCGCTGGTGCCCGGCAGGCCGATCGAGGCCATGGTGAACAGCAGCATGAACAGGGCATAGTACGGCATGTTGATGGCAAGACCGCCATAGCGCGTGATTTCACGGGTATGCAGGCGATCATAGATCACGCCCACGCCCAGGAACAGCGCGCCAGCCACCAGGCCGTGGCTGAGCATGATCAGCATCGAGCCTTCGAGACCCTGCGTGTTGAACGCGAACAGGCCGATGGTCACGATCGCCATGTGCGCGACCGAGGAATAGGCGATCAGCTTCTTGATGTCCTGCTGGACCAGCGCGATCAGCGAGGTGATCACCACGGCCGCCATCGACAGGCCCCACACCAGCGGCGCGAACTGCGCCGAGGCTTCGGGGAACATCGGCAGCGAGAAGCGGATGAAGCCGTAGCCACCCATCTTGAGCAACACGCCCGCCAGGATCACCGAGCCGGCGGTGGGTGCCTGCACGTGCGCATCGGGCAACCAGGTGTGCACCGGCCACATCGGCATCTTCACCGCAAAGCTGGCAAAGAACGCAAGCCACAGCCAGGTCTGCGCATGGACCGGGAAGTTGTAGGCCATCAGGGTCGGGATGTCGCTGGTGCCGGCCACGTTGACCATCCAGAACATCGCGATCAGCATCAGCACCGAGCCGAGCAGCGTGTAGAGGAAGAACTTGTAGCTGGCGTAGATGCGATCCGCCCCGCCCCAGATGCCGATGATCAGATACATCGGGATCAGGCCGGCTTCGAACATGATGTAGAACAGGAATAGGTCCTGCGCGGTGAAGACGCCGATCATCAGCGTCTCCATCAGCAGGAACGCCGCGTAGTATTCACCGGCGCGCTTCTCGATCGAGTTCCAGCTGGCGCCGATGCAGATCGGCATGAGGAACACGGTCAGCGCGATCAGCAGCAGGGCGATGCCATCAATGCCCAGCTTCCATTCAAAGCCGGAAAAGAGCGCGGCCCGCTCCTGGAACTGCCACTGCGCGCCTCCCACGTCGAAGTGCATCCACAGGACAACGCCCAGGACGAAATCGATGAGCGTGGCGATCAGCGCGATCAGGCGGGCCTGCTCGCGGTTGGCCTTGAGGACCAGGCCGGCGCCGACGAGCGGCACCAGCAGCATGAGCGAAAGGATCGGAAAGCCGGTCATTGTGCGATCACCCAGCTGATCGCGCCGACGAGACCGACGAGCATGACCAGCGCATAGCTGTAGAGATATCCGGACTGGAGCTTGACCGCCCCGCGGCTGCCCTGCGCCACCAGCCAGGCAGCGCCGTTCGGGCCAAAGCGATCGATGATCCCGATATCACCCACCTTCCAGAACACGCGGCCGAGCCACAGCGCGGGGCGCACGAAGATGAAGTGATAGAGTTCGTCGAAGTACCACTTGTTGAGCAGGAAGCGGTAGAGGAAGCCGAACTGGTTCACGAAAGCCGCCGGGAACGCCGGGTTCACGACATAGGCATAAGTCGCGATCAGGAACCCGGTGACCATCACCGCGAACGGCGACCACTTCACCCAGGTCGGCACCTGGTGCGCGGCGTGGATCAGATGCTCGCTGTAAACCAGCGCGCCCTTCCAGAACTCACCCGTCCCTTCGCTGATGAACGCGTGTGCGAACACCCAACCTGCGAAGATGGCGCCGAGCGACAGCACGACCAGCGGCACCAGCATGACCAGCGGGCTTTCGTGCGGGTGATAGCCCGCCGTGCCATCGCTGGGTTCGTCATGGTGGTGATGATCATGGCCATGCGCGTGTGCATGATCATGCCCATGATCGTCGTGGCCATGCGCATCGTGCACGGCGTGCTGGATGTGCTCCGACTGCTCCCAGCGCGGCTTGCCGAAGAAAGTCAGGTAGACCAGGCGCCACGAATAGAAGCTGGTGAGCAGCGCAGCGAACACGCCCATGAAGAAGGCAAAGTGCCCGAGTTCGGTGCCCTTGGCCCAGGCGGCCTCGATGATCGCATCCTTCGAGAAGAAACCGGCAAAACCGATCTCGAATGCACCCACCCCGGTAATGGCCAGCGTGCCGGCCATCATGGCGAAGAAGGTCAGCGGGATCTTCTTCCGCAGGCCACCGTAATAGCGCATGTCCTGTTCGTGGTGCATGGCATGGATCACCGAGCCGGCACCCAGGAACAGCAGCGCCTTGAAGAACGCGTGCGTGAACAGGTGGAACATCGCCGCGCCATAGGCGCCGACGCCGGCGGCGAAGAACATGTAGCCCAGCTGCGAGCAGGTCGAATAGGCGATCACGCGCTTGATGTCGGTCTGCGTCGTGCCGATCGTGGCGGCAAAGAAGCAGGTCATCGCGCCGATGAAGGTGACGAAGCTGGTCGCCGTCGGGCTCAGTTCGAACAGCGGTGACAGGCGGCAAACCATGAACACGCCGGCGGTCACCATGGTGGCCGCGTGGATCAGCGCCGACACCGGGGTCGGGCCTTCCATGGCGTCAGGCAACCAGGTGTGCAGGCCGAGCTGCGCCGACTTGCCCATCGCGCCGATGAACAGCAGGATGCAGATCACCGTGGCGGTATCGAGGCGATAGCCCAGGAAACCGATGGTCGAGCCCGAAAGGACGGCTGGCGCATCGTGCAGGATCTGTGGGATCGACACGGTGTGGAACACCAGGAACGTCGCAAAGATGCCCATCATGAAGCCAAGGTCGCCCACGCGGTTGACCACGAAGGCCTTCATCGCGGCGGCATTGGCGCTGGGCTTGCGGAACCAGAAGCCGATCAGGAGGTACGAGGCCAGGCCCACGCCTTCCCAGCCGAAGAACATCTGCACCAGGTTGTCGGCCGTCACCAGCATCAACATGGCAAAGGTGAACAGCGACAGATAGGCGAAGAAGCGCGGCTGATCGGGTTCCTCGCTCATGTACCCCCAGGAATAGAGGTGCACGAGGAACGAGACGGTGGTGATCACCACCAGCATGATCGCGGTGAGCGTATCGACGCGCAGCGCCCAGAGGAAATCGAGATCGCCCGACTTCACCCAGTGCAGCACCGGCGTAACGCTCGCTTCGGCATGGCCACCCAGGAACGAGAGGAAGATCGGCCACGACAGCGCGCAGGATACGAACAGCGCGCCAGTGGTGATCACCTTCGACGGGATCAGGCCCAGTTTCTTGTTGCCAAGGCCGGCAACGATCGCTGCCAGAAGCGGCAGGAAGACGATGACGTTGATGGACGACATGGGTTCAGCCCTTCATCCGGTTGACGTCGTCGACGGCAATCGTGCCGCGGCCACGGAAGTAGATGACAAGAATGGCAAGACCGATCGCCGCTTCGCCCGCTGCCACCGTGAGCACGAACATCGCGAAGATCTGGCCGACCAGATCATGCAGGAAGACGCTGAAAGCGACCAGGTTGAGGTTCACCGACAGCAGGATCAGCTCGATCGACATCAGCAGAATGATGACGTTCTTGCGGTTGAGGAAAATCCCCAGCACGCCGAGCACGAACAGGATCGCGCTGACGAAGACATAATGTTCGATGCCGATCATCAGAGCGTTACCCCCTTCCCGACTTCCGGCTGAAGATTGATGGTCGCCTCTTCCGGACGGCGCGAGATCTGGCTGCTCGGCTTCTGGCCGCGCACGTCGCCACGCTGGCGATGGGTCAGCACGATGGCGCCGATCATGGCCACCAGCAGAATGATGCCGGCGGTTTCGAATAGGAAGAGATAGCGCGAATAGAGCAGCGCCCCGATGGCCGCCGTGTTGGACAGCCCCGCCACCGGCGCAGTCGCCGCATCAGGCGTGCCCAGCACCAGGCCGCCGGCCTTGTAGGCGCCCACGCCCATGACCAGTTCGGCCAGGAACACGAAAGCCAGGGCAAAGCCCAGCGGGAAGTTCTTGATGAAGCCGGCCCGCAGCTGCGCGAAGTCGATGTCGAGCATCATGACGACGAACAGGAACAGCACCGCGACCGCGCCGACATAGACGATCACCAGCAGCATCGCGATAAACTCGGCGCCGATCAGGATCATGAGGCCAGCAGCGTTGAAGAACGCCAGGATCAGCCAGAGCACCGAGTGCACCGGATTGCGGGCGAGAATGGTCACCGCGCCCGAAAAGATCGTAAGCGTGGCAAAGAGATAAAAGGCAATTGCCTGGATCATGACGCGCGCCCCTTACCGGTACGGTGCATCGGCTTCAAGGTTCGCGGCAATCGCCCGCTCCCACTTGTCCCCGTTCGCCAGAAGCTTGGCCTTGTCGTAGAGCAGTTCTTCGCGCGTTTCGGTCGCGTATTCGAAGTTGGGCCCCTCGACGATGGCATCGACCGGGCATGCTTCCTGGCAAAAGCCGCAGAAGATGCACTTGGTCATGTCGATATCATATCGCGTGGTGCGGCGGCTGCCGTCCTCGCGCGGTTGCGCCTCGATCGTGATCGCCTGCGCCGGGCACACCGCTTCGCACAGCTTGCACGCGATGCAGCGTTCCTCGCCGTTGGGATAACGGCGCAGGGCGTGTTCACCACGGAAGCGCGGCGAGATCGGGTTCTTCTCGAACGGGTAGTTCACGGTCGCCTTGGGCCTGAAGAAATACTTCAGGGTCAGCCAGTGCGCTTTCACGAACTCCCAGAGGGTGAAGCTCTTGACGAGCTGTCCGACAGTCATGCGAAGTGTCCGGTAGCCATGAGGTAGCCGCTGACGAGGAACACGAACAGCAGCGAGACGGGCAGGAAGATCTTCCAGCCAAGGCGCATCAGTTGGTCATAACGGTAACGGGGCACCGTCGCCTTGACCCAGCTGAAGACGAAGAAGCCGAAAGCGATCTTGAGGATCAGCCAGATCCAACCAGGGATCAGGTAGAGGACCGCCAGTTCCACCGGCGGCAGGTAACCGCCCCAGAACAGCGTGGCGTTGAGCGCGCACATCAACAGCACGTTGCCGTATTCACCCAGCCAGAACAGGGCGAAGGCCATCGACGAATATTCGGTCTGATAGCCGGCGACGAGTTCGCTTTCCGCTTCGGTCAGGTCGAACGGCGCGCGCTGGGTTTCGGCCATGCTGGAGATGAGGAACATCACCCACATCGGGAACAGCAGCGGACTGCACCAGAAACCGTTGATGAAGCCAAAGCCGAAGCCGTGCTGCGCCTTGACGATATCGTTGAGATTGAACGAGTTGGCCCACAGCACCACGCAGACCAGGATGAAGCCGATCGAGACTTCATAGCTGATCATCTGGGCCGATGCGCGCATCGCCGAGAAGAACGGGTACTTCGAGTTGGACGACCAACCCGCGATGACGATGCCGTAAACCCCGAGCGACGAGATCGCGAGGATATAGAGCAGGCCGACGTTGATGTTGGCCAGGATCGCGCCCGAATTGAACGGGATCACCGCCCAGGCCAGCAGCGCCACCGTGAAAGTGATGATCGGCGCGATCAGGAACAGGCCCTTGTTCGCCGCCGAAGGAATGATGGTTTCCTGCAGGAACACCTTCAGTCCGTCGGCAAACGACTGAAGAATGCCGAACGGGCCCACCACGTTGGGGCCACGGCGCAGTGCCATCGATGCCCAGACCTTGCGGTCGACATAGATGACCATGGCCACCGCCAGCATCACCGGCAGCGCGATCAGCAGGATTCCGCAGATCGTGGAAATGGTCCAGGCCGCCGCGAAGGGCAGGCCAAGGCCTTGAAAGAACGCAGTCATTCCGCGGCCTCCGCCTGAAGTTCACCGTGGAGCAGTTCGCTCGAGCAGCGCTGCAGCGTGGGGCTGGCGCGGCCGATGGCGTTGGTCAGATAGGGATCGGCGATCGGATAGGCGATCGTCCCGGTGCAATCCGCGCTGGCCGGAGCCGTGGGAAGCGCGCCGTAATCGGCCAGACCTTCGACGCCCAGTGCCGGCACCGCCGCGATCATTGCCGCGCGCAGCTGTTCAAAGCTGTCGAACCCGACATTGACGCCAAAGGCATCGGCCAGCGCGCGCAGGATCGTCCAGTCTTCGCGCGCTTCGCCCGGGGCGAACACGGCGCGTTCGGCAAACTGCACACGGCCTTCGGTGTTGACGTAAGTGCCGTCCTTTTCGCTGAACGCAGCGGCAGGCAGGATCACGTCGGCGGCATGGGCCGCCTTGTCGCCGTGATGGCCGATGTGGACGATCATGCTGTCGGCAAACTTGGTCCAGTCAACCTCGTCCGCGCCCAGCGAGATGACCATCTTGGGCTTGGCCGCCACGAGATCAGCCAGGCCGCCCGGCTGGGCGTAACCCAGCATCAGGCCGCCCATGCGCGCTGCCGCCATGTGCAGCACGTTGAAGCCGTTCCAGCCATCGCGCACCAGGTTGAAGCGCTCGGCAAAGCCCAGGCCCGCTTCCAGCACGCCCTTGGCCAGGCCAGCACCGCCGATGATAATCGCCGGCTTGTTTGCCGCGCCAAACGCGTCGGCCACTTCGGCCGGCAGGTTGGCCAGCGTGGCAGCATCGTCGCCCAGGAACGTGGCGGGGAACGTGGTGTCCCACACCGGACCGATCACGAATACCTTGGCGCCGCGCTTCACGGCCTTGCGCAGGCGCGTATTGAGCAGCGGCGCTTCGTTGCGGATCTGGCTGCCCACGATCAGGATCGCATCAGCGTCCTCGATGCCGGCCAGGGTCGAGTTGAACGCCACGGCCGCCAAGCTCGACGTGGTGTACGCCATGCCGGTCTGCCGCCCTTCGAGCAGCGAGGAACCGAGCGCGCCCGCCAGGGACTTGGCGGCAAACATCGTTTCGCAATCGACCAGGTCACCGGCAACCACCGCAACCGACGGACCGGGATTGATCGAGGCAACCGCGGCAAAGGCTTCGGCCCAGGTCGCGGCAACCAGCTTGCCATCGCGGCGCAGCCACGGACGGTCCAGGCGGCGGCGGGTCAGGCCATCGACCATGAAGCGGCCACGGTCGGCCAGCCATTCCTCGTTCACGTCATCGTTGACGCGCGGCAGGATGCGCAGCACTTCGCGGCCACGGCTGTCGAGGCGGATATTCGCTCCGATCGCGTCGGACACGTCGATCGACAGCGTCTTCTTCAACTCCCACGGGCGCGCTTCGAACGCATAGGGCTTGCTGGTCAGCGCGCCGACCGGGCACAGGTCGATCACGTTGGCCGAAAGCTCGTGCTTGGCGGCCTTTTCCAGATAGGTGCTGATCTGCATGGTTTCGCCGCGATAGAGCGCGCCGATCTCGTCCACGCCGGCGATCTCTTCCGAGAACCGCACGCAGCGGGTGCAGTGGATGCAGCGCGTCATCGTCGTCTTGATGAGCGGGCCCATGTACTTCTCGGTCACGGCACGCTTGTGCTCGTGATAGCGCGAGCCGCCACGGCCATAGGCCACCGACTGGTCCTGCAGGTCGCATTCGCCGCCCTGGTCGCAGATCGGGCAATCGAGCGGGTGGTTGATCAGGAGGAACTCCATCACCCCTTCCCGCGCCTTCTTGACCATTTCGCTGTCGGTGCGGATTTCCTGGCCTTCGCTGGCCGGAAGCGCGCACGAAGCCTGCGGCTTGGGCGGCCCAGGCTTCACTTCGACCAGGCACATGCGGCAGTTGCCGGCAATGCTCAGCCGCTCGTGATAGCAGAAGCGGGGGATTTCCTTGCCGGCGAGTTCGCAGGCCTGGAGCACGGTGGCCCCGGCCGGAACTTCGAGTTCGACGCCGTCTACTTTGACCTTGGGCATTATTCTGCTGCCTCCCGAACGTCGGCGCGCGCGGCGATGCGACGTTCGATTTCGGGGCGGAAGTGGCGGATCAGGCCCTGGATCGGCCAGGCGGCCGCGTCACCCAGGGCGCAGATGGTGTGGCCTTCGACCTGCTTGGTCACGTTGAAGAGCATGTCGATCTCTTCCACGTCAGCATCGCCGGTGCGCAGGCGCTCCATCACGCGCCACATCCAGCCGGTGCCTTCGCGGCAGGGCGTGCACTGGCCGCAGCTTTCGTGCTTGTAGAAGTACGAAAGGCGGCTGATCGCGCGAACGATGTCGGTAGACTTGTCCATGACGATGATCGCCGCAGTGCCCAGGCCCGAGCCCAGCGCGCGCAGGCCGTCAAAGTCCATCGGCGCATCCATGATCTCGGCGGCCGGCACCAGCGGCACCGACGAACCACCCGGGATCACGGCCAGGAGGTTGTCCCAACCGCCGCGAATGCCGCCGCAATGCTTTTCGATCAGCTCGCGGAACGGGATCGACATCTCTTCCTCGACCACGCAGGGCTTGTCGACGTGCCCGCTGATCTGGAACAGCTTGGTGCCCTTGTTGTTCTCACGGCCAAAGCTGGAGAACCAGCCCGCGCCACGGCGCAGGATGGTGGGGGCAACCGCGATCGACTCCACGTTGTTCACCGTGGTCGGGCAGCCATAGAGGCCGGCGCCGGCCGGGAACGGCGGCTTGAGACGGGGCTGGCCCTTCTTGCCTTCGAGCGATTCGATCATCGCGGTTTCTTCGCCGCAGATGTAGGCGCCCGCGCCGCGGTGGACGAAGACATCGAAGTCATAGCCCGAACCGGCGGCGTTCTTGCCGAGCAAGCCCGCGTCATAGGCTTCAGCCACGGCGGCAAACAGCGTTTCGGCTTCGCGGATATATTCACCGCGAATGTAGATATAGGCCGCGCGTGCGCCTATCGCGAAACCGGCGACCAGCGCGCCTTCGATCAGCTTGTGCGGATCGTGGCGGATGATTTCGCGGTCCTTGCACGAACCCGGTTCGGATTCGTCGGCGTTGATCACCAGAAAGCTGGGGCGGCCATCCTTGGATTCCTTGGGCATGAACGACCACTTCATGCCGGTGGGGAAGCCCGCACCGCCACGGCCACGCAGGCCGGAGTCCTTCATTTCCTGGATGATCGCGTCACGGCCGCGCGCGATCAGGTCCTTGGTGTTGTCCCAATCGCCGCGCGCCTGGGCGGCAGCCAGGTTCCACGGCTGATAGCCGTAGAGATTGGTGAAAATGCGATCCTTGTCGGCAAGGGCCATGGCTTACCACTCCCCTCGATAATCGTGGTTTTCGGAAACCATCGCCGTCAGCGAGGTCGGCCCACCCACCGGTTCCACGGTGTGGCGGCCCGGCTCCTGCGTGCCGGTCTTGGGCTGGCGCCCGGCAGCGAGTTCGTCGAGGATATGCTCGATCCGCTCGGCCGTCAGGTCTTCATAGTTGTCGTCGTTGATCTGCACCATCGGCGCCGACGAGCAGTTGCCCATGCATTCCACTTCGGTCAGCGTGAACAGACCATCGGCAGTGGTGTGGCCCTTCTTCATGCCCTTGGCCTTGCAGGCCGCCAGGATGTCGTCAGACCCGCGCAGCATGCACGGCGTGGTGCCGCAGACCTGCACGTGGAACCGGCCAATCGGCGCGATGTTGTACATCGTGTAGAAGGTGGCCACTTCGAGCACGCGGATGATCGGCATGTCGAGCTGCGCGGCGACGTATTCCATCACCGACAGCGGCAGCCAGCCCTGCGTGTTCTCTTCGGCACCAACCTGGCGCTGGGCCAGGTCGAGCAGCGGCATCACCGCGGAGCGCTGGCGCCCGGCGGGATAGCGCGCGATGATTTCCTTGGCCTTGGTCGCGTTCTCGGGCGTCCAGGCAAAGCTGCCCCAGCGCGCACGCAGCGCGGGGCTATCGGGTTCGGGATGACGATCAGCCATTAGCGAATGAACTCCACGCGTGCGCACTTGCCATCGACGAAGCTGTAGACGGCAATCACGTCAAACGGCTCGGCAGCGGCAGAGCGCCAGACGCGCTCGTGAAACACCACATAATTGCCCAGCTCGTTCGCCCCGATCACCTCGGCGCGGTTTTCCGGAAACTCGGCAAACATCTTCTTGAGGCCCTCGCGGGTGCCTTCCTTGCCGTCGCGCACCACGGCGCCGCGATAGCCAGCCTCGCAGGCATCGTCGGTCATGTAGCTGACGTAGGTGTCGGCATCCTGGGCGTTGTAGGCCGCGATCATGGCCGTGGCGATCTGGGTCAAACCAGCCATGTCAAAGCCCCCTGCGCCGGCGGGCGCGGTTGAACCACAGCCCCTGGCCAAAATGGAACAGCTCGAACCCGCCCACGGCGCTCGCCAGCATGGCCAGGCTTTCCGGCGCCTTGCCGGTCACGCCCAGGGCAATGAACCAGGCCACGGCCAGGACCAGCCCGGTCAGGCAGGCGAGGATCGAAACCTGATCGATCTGCGCGCGGCTCACCGGTCGCACTCCCCGAACACCACGTCGATCGCGCCCAGGATGGCGGTCGCGTCGGGCAGCATGTGGCCCTTGGACATGAAGTCCATCGCCTGGAGATGCGAGAACGCGGTCGGGCGGATCTTGCAGCGATAGGGCTTGTTGGTGCCGTCAGAGACCAGGTACACGCCGAATTCGCCCTTGGGGCTTTCGGTGGCGACATAGACTTCGCCAGCCGGCACGTGGAACCCTTCGGTGTAGAGCTTGAAGTGATGGATCAGGCTTTCCATCGAGCTCTTCATCTCGGCGCGCTTGGGCGGCATCACCTTGCGGTCGTCGCTGTGCACCGGGCCTTCGGGCATCTGCGCCAGGCACTGCTTCATGATCCGGGCCGACTGGCGCACTTCTTCCACGCGCACCATCATGCGGTCATAGCAATCGCCCCGCGTGCCCACCGGAATATCGAATTCCATGCGGTCATAGACGTCATAGGGCTGCGCCTTGCGGATATCCCAGGGGATGCCCGAACCGCGGATCATCGGGCCGGAAAAGCCCCAGCGCACCGCATCGTCCTTGCTCACCACGGCGATATCGACGTTGCGCTGCTTGAAGATGCGGTTGTCGACCACCAGGCTCATCGCGTCGTCGAACAGCTGCGGCAGGCGCGTGTCGAGCCAGTCGGCCATGTCGGTCAACAGCTTGAGTGGCACGTCCTGGTGCACGCCGCCGGGGCGGAACCAGGCCGAGTGCATGCGCGCGCCCGACGCGCGTTCGAAGAACGTGAGGCAGTCCTCGCGGATTTCGAACAGCCACAGGTTCGGCGTCATCGCCCCCACGTCCATCACGTGCGAACCGATGTTGAGCATGTGGTTGCAGATGCGGGTCAGCTCGGCAAACAGCACGCGCAGATACTGCGCGCGCAGCGGCACGGCGATGTTGAGCAGCTTTTCCACCGCGAGCACGTAGGAGTGCTCCATCGCCAGCGGCGAGCAGTAGTCCAGGCGGTCGAAATAGGGCAGCGCCTGGAGATAGGTCTTGTGCTCGATCAGCTTTTCGGTGCCGCGATGCAGCAGGCCAACGTGCGGATCGATCCGCTCGATGATTTCGCCGTCCAGCTCCATCACCATGCGCAGCACACCGTGCGCGGCCGGGTGCTGCGGGCCGAAGTTGATCGTGTAGTTGGTGATGACCTCGTCACCCGTGGTGGGCGACTGTTCGAGCGAGAAGCTCATGCCTTGTCTCCCGAGGGCTTGGTCGCTTCCTTGTTGGCTGCCGCGCCAGCACCGGTATGCGCCGGCGTCGGCGTGTCCTTGGGCGTGGCCACCGGTGCAGGCGCGGCCGCTTGCGCTGCCTTCTCGTCACCGGGCAGCACGTACTCGGCGCCTTCCCACGGGCTCATGAAGTCGAACTGGCGCAGGTCCTGAGCCAGGCGCACGGGCTCATAGACCACGCGCTGGTCTTCCTCGGAATAGCGCAGCTCGACATAGCCGGTCAGCGGGAAGTCCTTGCGGAACGGGTGCCCCTGGAAGCCATAGTCGGTGAGGATGCGGCGCAGATCGGGGTTGCCCGCGAACAGCACGCCATACATGTCATAGACTTCGCGCTCCAGCCAGCCAGCCACCGGCCACAGCGTGGTGGCGGTGGGAACCGGGGTGGACTCGTCGGTCCGCACCTTCACGATCAGGCGATGGTTGCGGGTCAGCGAGAGCAGGCAGTAAACCACCTCGAAACGGTCAAGCCGCTGCGGATAGTCCGCCCCGGCAATTTCCATCAGCTGCTGGTATTCGTGCTCGTCACGCAGGGTGCGCAGCACGTCCTGGATGCGCTCGCGCACGACCAGCAGGACGATTTCGCCGTGCTCTTCCTTCGCCTCGATCACCAGGTCGCCCAGCGCGGTGGCCAGCGTGTCCTTCACCCCGTCGAAGGGGGCATAGCGCGGTGCGGAATGCAGAATGGCCATATGCCCTACCCTCTCAACGCTCAAGCGTGCCGATGCGGCGGATCTTCCGCTGCAACTGCATCACGCCATAGAGCAGCGCCTCGGCAGTCGGCGGGCAACCCGGCACATAGATATCCACCGGCACGATGCGGTCACAGCCGCGCACCACCGAATAGCTGTAGTGGTAATAGCCACCGCCATTGGCGCACGAGCCCATCGAGATGACGTACTTGGGGTCCGACATCTGGTCGTAGACCTTGCGCAGCGCCGGGGCCATCTTGTTGCACAGCGTGCCGGCCACGATCATCACGTCGGACTGGCGCGGCGAAGCGCGAGGGGCGACGCCGAAGCGTTCCATGTCATAGCGCGGCATGTTGACGTGGATCATTTCCACCGCGCAGCATGCCAGGCCAAAGGTCATCCACCAGAGCGAGCCGGTGCGCGCCCACTGGAACAGTTCCTCGGTCGAGGTGACGAGAAAGCCCTTGTCCGAAACCTCGGCGTTGATGCTTTCGAAAAAGGCCTGGTCGGGCGCGACGATCGGCGAGCCAGCGACCGGCGAAACAGCGGGGGTAGTAGCCATGTCGTTCATTCCCAATCCAGTGCGCCCTTCTTCCAGGCATAGATGAAGCCCAGCACCAGTTCAGCCAGAAAGACCATCATGGTCGCCCAGCCGGCCCAACCGGTCTGCTTGAGGCTCACCGCCCAGGGAAACAGGAACGCTGCTTCCAGGTCGAAGATAATGAACAGGATCGCCACGAGATAGAACCGCACGTCGAACTGGCTGCGCGGGTCTTCAAAGGCGGGGAACCCGCACTCATATTCGGCCAGCTTGTCTGCCGTGGGATTGTGGGTGCCCGTCAGACGGGCTGCCCCCATCGGCAAAAACACGAAGGCCGTGGAAAGCGCGAGCGCGATCCCGAGGAAAATCAGGATCGGCAGATATTGGATGAGGTCGACCAAGGGGCTGACTCGCGATGGAAT
The DNA here is from genome assembly GCF_000410615.1 of Novosphingobium sp. B-7. NCBI lineage: Bacteria > Pseudomonadati > Pseudomonadota > Alphaproteobacteria > Sphingomonadales > Sphingomonadaceae > Novosphingobium > Novosphingobium sp. B-7. The sequence goes on from NZ_KE148330.1 coordinate 24,351, forward strand.
GCACTTGGCACGGGGCACTAGTCCTGCCTTGGCCCATGCGCAAGTGGGGTGCAGCGCAATAAAGGGGGTTGACCCCACCCATTTGGGCAAGATCGTGACAATACCGAGGCACGAACCCCCGGATTTCGCCCAAAAGCCCGGCAAACCAGCCACCTCTTGCCGCATCGCGAGATGTCAGTTGCAGGAATTGCGCACACGATTGCATGGCGCACAAGGCGCCCCGCGCATCCTCACCTCAGGTCGAGCACGAAAACAGGCCAGGCCGCGGCCGCCAGGAACGTACCGAGCGGCAATCTGGTGGCCGCATCGATGCGGCCTCCTCGCCAGGCCATCAGGCCCGCCACGGCCAGGCCGAGCAGCGCCGCGCCAAGCAGGACATGCACCGCGCCCACCGGCCCCACCCATAACCCGATCGCGCCGAGCAGCAGCGGATCACCTCCGCCCAGCCCTTCGCGCCCGCGCGCCCGGCGATAGCCCCACGCAACCAGCGCCAAGAGGCCATA
>NZ_KE148330.1:25111-25382 GCF_000410615.1 Novosphingobium sp. B-7
CTGCCACCAGTTGCCCCCGCCCGATCGGCGCGGCGCAGGATTGACAGCGCCCGCGCAGGGCCAGCCATGAAACGATCGGCACCAGGTGCCACGGGCGCAGGCGCTGGCGGCAGCTATCGCAGGCCGAAGGCGCGCGGATGATGCCGCGCCCGGCCGGCAGGCGCACCGCCACGGTGCCCAGGAATGATCCGATGATTGCCCCCAAAATGGCGTCGATTGTCACCAAGAGCCAGGCCGGCATGCCCGCCACGACCGTAAACATCGGCATCTG
>NZ_KE148330.1:25562-40044 GCF_000410615.1 Novosphingobium sp. B-7
CCCGCCCGCAGCCGGGGCGGCAGTTTAGCACAGGAAGGACCTGTTACCATGGCCCAGTTCTCCGCCGCCGATCCGATCGTCATCCTCAGCTATGCGCGCACGCCGATGGGCGCCATGCAGGGTGCACTGGCAGACGTTGCCGCAACCGATCTCGGCGCCACCGCGGTCAAGGCCGCCGTCGCGCGCGCCGGCGTGGACGGCGCCGACGTGGAGCGGGTCTACATGGGCTGCGTGCTGCCCGCCGGCCTGGGCCAGGCACCTGCCCGCCAGGCCGCGATCAAGGCCGGCCTGCCCAAGTCGGCCCAGGCCACCACGGTCAACAAGGTCTGCGGCTCCGGCATGCAGACGGTGATCATGGCCGCCGAGGCCCTGGCCGCCGGCAGCATCGACCTGGCCATTGCCGGTGGCATGGAATCGATGACCAACGCCCCCTACCTGCTCAAGAAGCACCGTTCGGGCGCGCGCATCGGCCATGATACGGCCTATGACCACATGTTCCTCGATGGCCTGGAAGACGCCTATGACGCCGGCCGCGCCATGGGCACGTTCGCCCAGGATACTGCCAACGACTATGGCCTGACCCGCGAAAACCAGGACGAATACACCATCGAATCGCTGCGCCGCGCCAAGGCCGCGATCGCCGATGGCGCCTTTGTCGAGGAAATCGCCCCCGTCACGGTCAAGACCCGCGCTGGCGAAGTGACGGTCGATACCGACGAGGCACCGAGCAAGGCCCGTCCCGACAAGATTCCCTCGCTCAAGCCCGCCTTTGCCAAGGATGGCACGATCACCGCCGCTACCTCCTCGTCGATCTCCGATGGCGCAGCAGCCCTTGCGCTTACCCGCCAGAGCGTGGCCGATGCCAAGGGCCTCAAGCCCGTGGCGCGCATCGTCGCCCTGGCCGCCCATGCCCAGGAACCCAAGGACTTCACCATCGCCCCGGTCGGCGCGATCAAGAAGGTGCTCGACAAGGCCGGCTGGAGCATTGACGACGTCGAACTGTTCGAAGTGAACGAAGCCTTTGCCTGCGTGGCGATGTTCGCGATGCATGACCTTGGCATCAGCCACGACAAGGTCAACGTCCATGGCGGCGCCACCGCCCTGGGCCATCCGATCGGCGCCTCGGGCGCACGCATCGTCACTACCCTGCTTGCCGCGCTCAAGCGCCACGGCAAGACCAAGGGCGTGGCCAGCTTGTGCATCGGTGGCGGCGAAGCCACCGCCCTCGCCGTCGAACTGGTCTAAAACCGAATGAAGTCTTCCGCCCCCTCCTCTTCAGAGGAGGGGGTTGGGGGTGGTGGAAACCTCAGCAAACGCTGGGGAAACCACCCAATCAAGGCGTCCCCGCGCCCCACAGCGCATCCTGCGCCACAAAGCCCCGGCGCCCGCCGACATCCACCGGGCACCAGCCATCGCGGCAATCGCCCAGCGCGGCCTGCACGCCCGGCGCCGCGCGCCACAGCACGGGGCCACTGCCATCCTTGTTGGCCCGGATCGGGGTAATCGCGCCCTTGACCAGCGCTGCGCGGTTGCGGCTGAGAAACTGCGCCAGCACCCAGCCGCGCGCGCCATCGGGATCTTCGATCAGGCGCCAGCCACCCATCACCCGCAAGACCTTTACCGGCAAGCCACGGCGCACATAGACCCAATTGATGCGGTATTCGCGCCCAGGCCCCACGCGCATGTTGGTCTGGTCCTTGGATAGCGACGCCCAATAGGGGCTGTTGCCATCATCGGCGGCGTGCAGGTGCGCCGGCCGTCCGGCCAGGCCCACCGCACCGGCAACCAGTGCCAGCGCCGCGGCCGAACGGATGATAAAGCGAAACTGGATCACGGTAAGACTTCTCCTGCCGCCCCCGCCCGGACGTGCAATCTCTGGTGCGATACAGCATTGGCCGGCAAGGGCAACAGCCTGCATGGCTGCGGCCGGCGATCACCCCGCCTGGCCCAGCCCGAATGTCGCGGCAAATTCCGGTCCCGATCGGATATCGCCCTTGGTCCTGCTTGACCACCACCACCCCATGCGCATAGCCATAGTGGGGATGAGCCAGCACGCCCGCCCGCAAGACTTGCGCCTCACGCGCCGTATCGATGGCAAGCCCCGCGTCGTCGTGACCCGTCGCCTGTTGCCCGAAACGCAGCGGCGCATGGCCGAATTGTTCGACGTCACGCTCAATGCCGATGATCGCCCCATGTCGCGCCAGGCCTTGCGCGATGCCGTGGCGCAGGCGCATGTCCTGGTGCCTACGGTCACCGATGCGATCGATGCCGATCTGATCGCGGCGGCTGGCCCTGGCCTTGGCCTGATCGCCAATTTCGGCGCAGGCATCGAACATATCGATCTCGCCTCCGCGCGTGCGCGCAAGATCATCGTCACCAACACGCCCGGCGTCTTCACCGACGATACCGCCGACATGACCATGGCACTGATCATTTCGGTGCCGCGCCGGCTGGCCGATGGCGAGCGCGTGATCCGCGAACAGACCTGGGAAGGCTGGTCGCCGTCCAGCCTGCTGGGCCACCGGCTGGGCGGCAAGATGCTGGGCATCATCGGCATGGGGCGAATCGGCCAGGCCGTGGCCCTGCGCGCCCGCGCCTTTGGCATGGCGGTCGTCTATCACAACCGCCACCGCCTGCCCCCGGCGGCAGAGGCAGCGCTGGGCGCGCGCTACGAAGCTGATCTCGACACGCTGGTGCGCACCGCCGACATTCTGTCGCTGCATTGCCCGCACACGAGCGAAACCCACCATCTGATCAATGCGCGGCGCATCGCGATGATGAAGCGGCACGCCTATGTGGTGAACACCGCGCGCGGCGAACTGATCGAGGAAGCCGCGTTGATCGCCGCGCTGGAAGCCGGGGCGATCGGCGGCGCCGGGCTCGATGTTTTCGCGCACGAACCCCAGGTCGATCCGCGCCTGCGCCAGTTGCCCAACGTGGTCCTGCTGCCGCACATGGGCAGCGCCACGTTCGAAGGGCGGCTCGCCTCGGGCGACAAGGTCATCGCCAATATCCGCTTTTGGGCCGATGGCCATCGCCCGCCCGACCAGGTGATCGAGGGCTGGGCCTAGCGGCGCTTGGTCACCGCGCCGCTAACCATTTCGGATTTGTCAAAGACTTGGGCCTAAGGTGCCGCGCCATGAACGATTCGTTGCGACATCACGGGGCCCGCGCCCTGGCCGCGCTGGCCCTGCTACTGGTTCCAACCCTTGCCTATGCCCAGGACGCCGGGCTCGACCCCGCCGATAGCGGCGATACCGCATGGCTTCTCGCCGCCACGCTGCTCGGGCTGCTGCTGGTGCTGCCGGGCATTGGCCTGTTCTATGCCGGGCGGGTGCGGACGCAGAGTATGCTCTCGGTCATGACGCAGACCGTGGCGGTCACCGCGCTGGTTTCCCTGTTGTGGATCGTGGTGGGTTATACCCTGGCGTTCGGCACGGTCAGCAATGGCTGGCTCGGCAGCGGCAGTGCCTGGATGCTGATCGATCTGGGTAACGTGCGCACCGATACCCTGGTGCCCGAAAGCGCCTATGCCCTGTTCGAGATGGTCTTTGCCCTTGCCGCGCCGGCGCTGATGATCGGCGCATGGGTGGATCGCGCCCGCTTTGGCTGGGTGCTGGGCTTTTGCGCGCTGTGGAGCCTGATGGTCTATGCACCGATCGCGCACTGGATCTGGGGCGGCGGCTGGCTCGCCACGCGGCTTGGCACGGTGGACTATGCCGGCGGGTTGGTGGTCCACACCAGCGCGGGGGTTTCCGCGCTGATCGTGGCGCTGCTGATGGGCCGGCGCGAACGCTTTGCCCAGGCCGCTGCGCGCAACGGTGGCCTGACGCTGCTGACCCTGGTTGGCGGCGCGATGGTCTGGACCGGCAGCCTGGCGCTGGCCGGTGGCAGCGCTCTGGCCGCTGGTGATGACGCTGCCATGGCGCTGATCAACACCCACATGGCCATCGCCACGGCGGCGCTGGCATGGCTGCTGCTCGATCGCTTGGGCGGCACCCGCCCCGGCCCCACCGGGCTGGCACGCGGCGCGTTGGCCGGTTTGGCCCTGATCGCCCCGGTTTCTGCCTATACCAGCCCCGGCATGGCCGTGGTGCTGGGCCTCGTCGCCGCACTCGTCGCCAAAGGCACCGCACGCCTGGTTCAGGTCCGCTTGCAGGTCGACGATTCGCTGGGTGTCTTTGCCGGCCAGGGCATGACCGGCATTGCCGGCACGATGCTCACCGCGCTGGTTCTCCACCCCGCGCTCGGCGGCACCGGCTATGGCCCCGGCATGACCCTGGCGCACCAGGTGGTGGGCCAGGCCGTGGGCGTGGTGGCCGTGGCTGCGTGGAGCGCGATCGCCACCGCGATTGCCGCGCTGATGGTGTCGATGGCCCTGCCCATGCGCGTGACGCGGGACGAGGAAATGGCCGGCCTGGACGCGACCTGCCATGGCGAGGCCATGTTGCAGCAGGACTGAACAACCACGCGCAAGCCATTGCCCTCAAAATAAAAAAGCCCGGGGTGATCCCGGGCTTTTTCGTAATGGCTTGGCCTGATGGCGATCAGTCGCCGGTCAGGATGCGATCCACCAGCTGCTTCACCGTGGGGGTGAAGTTGTTGGAATAGAACGGGTCCTGCTTGAAGCGATAGGCAGCATGGCCGGCAAACATCAGGTTCTGGTCGATATCGCCACCGTGGGCGATGTCCTGCAGCGTCTTCTGGATGCAGAAGCTGCGCGGATCAGCGAGGCGCCCGGTGGTGTAATCGTCGTGGTCCTTCCACGACGAGAACCCGCAGTGCGACAGGCAGCCCATGCAATCGGCCTGGTCCTTGCGGATTTCGTCGCGTTCCTCGGGGTTGACGAAGATGACCGTGTCATCGGGCGTGCGCAGCGCGGTGGTGAAACCGGCGCCGAACCATTCGCGGGCACGCGCCAGGTCGGCCGGCGCCACCCAGAAGTTCTTGCCCTTGACGCCCACGTCGAGTTGCACCGTGTGCTCGCCCGCAGCCACCTTGGAATAGGGCACCTGGCGTTCGGAACGCGCTTCCAGCGAACGCAGGAACGGATTGCGCACCGCCGAGGAATAGAAACCGGTGGGCGAAAACTTGTGCAGCAGCACGTCGCCCGGCTCCAACGTGCGCAGATGGTCCTTCCACGCCTGGGGGATCGGGCTTTCTTCGGTCAGCAGCGGGCGCGTGCCGAACTGGAAAGCGATCGCGCCCAGCTCCGGGTTGTCGATCCAGTTGTTCCATTCGCGCAGGAACCACACGCCGCCGGCCATCACGATCGGCACGTCATCGCTCACGCCCTCGGCGCGCATCGTGTCGCGCAGCGCTTTGACGCGGGGATAGGGATCTTCGGGCTGGCGCGGGTTTTCCGCGTTCGACAGGCCGTTGTGCCCACCGGCCAGCCACGGGTCTTCATAGACCACCGCCGCCATCAGGTGCGCCACCTTGTGATAGGCGCGCTTCCACAGGGCGCGGAACGCGCGGCCCGAGGAAACGATCGGCAGATAGCTGACGTTGAAGCGCGCGGCGATTTCCGACAGCTTGTAGGGCATGCCCGCACCGCAGGTCACGCCCGAGACCAGGCCGCGGGTGCGTTCCAGCACGCCTTCGAGCACCTGTTGAGCGCCGCCCATTTCCCACAGCACGTTGATGTTGATCGCGCCCTTGCCGCTGGCGATGTCATAGGCGCGGCGCACCTGCTCCACCGCGCCATCGATGGCATAGCGGATCAGTTCTTCGTGCCGTTCCTTGCGCGTGAGGGCGTTGTAGATCTGCGGAATGATCTTGCCTTCGGCATCATAGCTGTCGGCATTGACCGCGCTGACCGTGCCGATTCCCCCGGCCGCAGCCCAGGCGCCGGAACTCATGTGATTGGTGGCAGCAACCCCCTTGCCGCCTTCCACCAGTGGCCAAACTTCACGGCCGCCATAGAGGATAGGCTTCAACCCCTTGAACGCAGACATATCATTCCTTCGACGCGCCCGTGCGCGTGGCGTTTTCCGGCTTGTAGCGCGGCACGGCCGATCGATCCCTTGCGATCGTCCGTGCGCGGCGCGCCTGGCCGGACATGAAAAACCCGAATGCGCTGGTTTACGGCGAAATGACGCCCAGCGAAAGTCCGGTCTCGTGCTTTTGCCTTTTTGGCGCGCTGAAATGACGCGCCCAACCGGCAAAAATCCTCTCCAAAGCGGCAGAAACGATCAATCGTCGTCGTCCACCGCCACCTTTTCACCGGTCACGCGCTGCGACAGCGCCGCCGCCATGAATGGATCGAGCGCACCGTCGAGCACGTCGGTCGGATTCGTGCTCACCACGCCCGTGCGCAGGTCCTTGACCTGCTGATAGGGCTGCAACACGTAGGAGCGGATCTGGTGACCCCAGCCGATTTCGGTCTTGGCGGCATATTCGCCCGAGGCGGCCGCTTCGCGCTTGGCCAGTTCGGCCTCGTAAATGCGCGCTTTCAGCATGTTCATCGCCGTGGCGCGGTTCTTGTGCTGACTGCGGTCGTTCTGGCTCGCCACGATGATCCCGGTGGGCACGTGGGTGATGCGCACCGCCGAGTCCGTCGTGTTGACGTGCTGCCCGCCCGCGCCCGAGGCACGGTAGGTGTCGATCTTGAGGTCGGACGGGTTGATCTCCACCTCGATGTTGTCATCGATTTCGGGATAGACCCAGACCGAGCTGAACGAGGTGTGGCGCCGCGCCGAGCTGTCATAGGGGCTGATGCGCACCAGGCGATGCACGCCGCTTTCGGTCTTGGCATAGCCATAGGCGTTCTCGCCCTTGATCAGCAGCGTGGCGCTCTTGATCCCGGCTGCTTCCCCGGCGTGGTAATCCACCAGGTCCACCTTGTAGCCATGGCGTTCGGCCCAGCGCGTGTACATACGCTGGAGCATTTCGGCCCAATCCTGGCTTTCCGTACCGCCGGCGCCGGCATGCACTTCGAGATAGGCGTTATTGGCATCGGCTTCCCCAGCCAGCAGCGCCTGGACCTTGTCGGCATCGGCGCGGTTGGCCAGCGCGGCCAATGTGGCGAGGCCTTCGGCGATCGTCTCGTCATCGCCTTCCACTTCACCAAGTTCGACGAACTCGATGGCGTCAGCCATTTCCTGGCCGATCTGGTTGACGGTGCCGATCGAGGCATCGAGCCGGCGACGCTCACGCATCACGGCTTCGGCCTTCTTCGGATCATCCCACAGCTTGGGATCCTCGACACGGGCGTTGAGTTCGTCGAGCCGGCGCACCGCGCGGTCCCAGTCGAGGAACTTGCGCACCAATGCGAGTGCGGCCTCGATGCGGTCGATATGAGCCTGCCCTTCGGCACGCATGACGGTCTTACTCCATACAAACGAACTGGCCGCTTAGCGAAGCCGGCTCGTTTGTAAAGGTGTGCGCTTGGGCCCCGCCGGGAAACGCCCGATTGCTGCGGGTGTTTTGCCGACGGGGCCCACGCGCAAATGCGATCAGCCGTGGCGCCGGTGCATCGCCTGCACGGCCGCCAGCGTCAGCCTGACATGGTCGCGATAGTCCATGTCGGAATGAACCAGCGTGATCCGGCCATCGGGCGCAATGACATAGCTGGTGCGCGTGGTCAGCCCGGTGGACTTGCCGCCTTGCTGCAGATCCACGTCATAGGCCCTGACCACGGCCGGGCTGGCGGCGGCAACGGCAAACTTGTCGCGGCATTCCTCGGTGGAAAAGCGAGTCAGCGTGGCAATGTCATCGTTCGACATGCCGATCACGGTGGCGCCGGCGCGGGCGAAATCGGCCGTGGCATCGGCAAAGGCGTGGGCTTCCATCGTGCAGCCCTGGGTAAAGGCCTTGGGATAGAAATAGAGCACCACCGGCCCGCGCTTGAGCGCCTTTTTCAGGTTGAAGCTGAACGGCTTGCCGCCCAGCGCACCCTGTGCCGAGAAATCGGGCGCGCGGGCGCCCTGCGGCAGCGCAGCGTGCGCGGCGGCCATGGGAGTGAGGGAAAGAGCGAAGGCCGCCAACGCGGCAAGGGGGGAGCGCGTGTTCATGGCTAGAAGGCTTAGCACAGCGCCGCGCCCCTCAATAGATGCCCCCTTGGTCCTCCACAAAGTTGCTGCCCGCCGGCCGGGCAGCCGGCGCGGCCTTGGCGCCGCGTGCCGAACGCGCCTTGCGCAGGGCATCGAGCACGGCTTCCTTGGCGGTGATTTCCGAGGGTTGGACCGTGCGCCGTGGCTCGGTATCGGGCTTGAATGCTTCCCAGATAATCGAGGCCTTGCGGTCATTGTCCTGCGGCGTGCCGCCGAACACGCGCTTGCCCGAAACGCGATCGATCTTGACCATGGAAACGCCGGCCGGCGCGGTAAACGGAATGTCGGCCCAGCGCGGCCGCGTGGCCAGCACGAACTGCTTGAAGATCGGCGCGGCGATTCGCCCGCCCTGGGCATAGCCGCCCAGGCTGCGCGGCTGGTCATAGCCCATGTAGACGCCGGCGATGATGTCGGGCGATCCGCCCACGAACCACACGTTGGTGGGGCCGCTCGTCGTGCCGGTCTTGCCGAACAGCGGCAGGCCCAGATCGTGCAGCGTTTCGGCCGTGCCGCGCACCACCACGCCTTCCAGCATGTGCACCACCTGATAGGCGGTGCGCGGATCGAGCACCTGCTTGCCTGCCGGACGCAGGCGCGGCATCGCCGTGCCATCCCAGCGCGGCATGTTGCAGCCGGTGCAGGCGCGGTTGTCGGCGCGCCAGATCACCTTGCCGTTGCGGTCCTGGACATAGTCGATCAGCGTCGCGTCGCGCTGGCGGCCATGGTTGGCCAGCGCGGCATAGGCATTGACCATGCGCGTCACCGTGGTGTCGCCAGCGCCAAGCGCCATCGACAGATAGGGCTGGTAATCGCCGATGCCGACGTTCTTGATCGTGCGCACCACCTTGTCCATGCCGGTGTCGTTGGCCACGCGCACGGTCATCAGGTTGCGCGATTGCTCCAGGCCCCAGCGCATCGTGTGGCTACCCGATCCGCCTTCGTTGCCAAAGTTGCGGAAGCACTTCTGCCCCAGCGCCGCGCCTTGATAGACGCAGAACGTGCCATCGACGACCATCGAGGCTGGCGTCATCCCGTTATCGAGTGCCGTGGCATAGACGAACGGCTTGATCGTGGAGCCGGGCTGGCGCTGCGCCTGGGTGGCGCGGTTGAACGAGCCAAGGCGCGCGTCGAACCCGCCCTGCATGGCGAGGATGCGGCTGCTCTGCGGGTCTTCCACCACCATGCCGCCCGAAACCTCGGGCACCACGCGCAGGCCCCAGGTGCCGTTGCCGGCCGGGGCCACGGTGATCACGTCACCCGCCTTCATGGCATCGGGCACGCCATAGAGCGTGCCGGTCTGCCCATCGGCAAAACCGACCTGCCCGCTCGATCCGCGCCGCGAGATCAGCACCGCGACGCGCCAATCGAGATAGCGGATCGACAGGTTGCTGTTGATCAGCTGCGTCTGCCAGCTCCCTGAGTCGCTGTCGTCCATGTCGATATGCGCGATCGGCCCATGCCATGCCCGCCCGGCGGAATAGCGCAGCAACCCCGCGCGGAGCGAATCCTGCGCGGCGGTCTGCAACTGCTGGTCGAGCGAAGTGCGCACCCACAGGCCGCCGGCATAGACGCTGTTGGGCCCGTCCTTGGCCTGCTCGCCAAACTGGTCGATCAGCTGACGGCGCACTTCTTCCAGGAAATAGCCGGCATCGGCGGTGTAGTTTTCGGTCCGGCGCGGCACCAGGCCCAGCGGCTGTGCCTTGGCCTGCGCCACATCGGCGGCGCTGGCCCAGCCGTTCTTCTCCATCTGGTCCAGCACCCAATTGCGGCGGGCAATGGCCTTTTCGGCAAATTTGGCGCGGCTGTAGGTTTCCGGTGCCTTGGGCAGAATCGCCAGGAACGCGGCTTCGTGCAGTTGCAGGTCGCCCACGTCCTTGTCGAAATAGGCGCGCGCCGCAGCCTGCACGCCAAAGCTTTGGCGGCCCAGCGGGATTTCGTTGAGATAAAGCTCCAGAATCTGCTGCTTGGTCAACACGCTTTCGATGCGCCGCGCCAGGAGCATTTCCTTGAGCTTGCGCGTTACCGAATATTCGTTGCCGATCAGGATGTTCTTGGCCACCTGCTGGGTAATGGTGGAGCCGCCGCGCGCCCGGGCGCCCGTTCCCAGCTTGGTGGCATAGTCCACCACGGCACCAGCCAAGCCCGTCAGGTCTACACCACCGTGGCTCCAGAACGACTTGTCTTCGGCGGACAGGAACGCGTTGATCAGCTGCGGCGGAAAATCGACGAAGCGCAGTTGCACCCGCCGCTCGCGGGCATAGCTCGACACGATCTGCCCATCGGCGCCGCGCACCATCGTCGGCAAGGGCGGCTGATAGGTCAGCAAGGTGTCGGCCGAGGGCAGCGTGCGCTCCACCGTCACCCACAGCAGACCGCGCAGGATCAGCAGGACCAGGACCAGCCAGCCGGCACGCCGCAGCCACTTCGATCGCTGCCACAGCCCCTTGATGCGGCTGGCAAAACTGCCGCCCCGCCGAATGCGGAAGCGGCGGCCATCAGGCTCCCCCTCGGGTTCACGGTCAGGTTCGGGCGCATCGCCGCGCGCAATGATCGGGGGCAGGTCGTCGGCCATCGTGGCCGCGCTCTAGCACGGGGCTTTGACGGCGCACCAGTGCCTATCGCGCAAATGCGCCCTGGCGTTTCCGCGCTATGCCCCCAGCGGCCGGCTTTCCTGTTCCGCCAGAAAGATCGCGATGGCCCCAGCCACGGCCTTGGCAAAGCGATCGCGCCAGGCCTTGTCGGTCATCGCGGCGGCATCCGCGTGGTTGCTGATATAGCCGGCTTCCATCAGCGCCGAGGGCAGATCGAGCGACTTGAGCACCACGAACGCCGCCTCGCGCCGGGGATCGACATGAAACCGGATCGCCCCCTGCCCTTCGCGCAGGATGAGGTCGGCCAGATGGATGGACCGCGTGCGCATCTCGCGCCGCGACAGGTCTACCAGGATGGAATTGACCGCACTGGAACGCCCCTGCAGTGCCACGCCGTTTACCATGTCGGCACTGTTTTCCCGCCGCGCCAGGGCATCGGCCACCGCATCAGACCCGCGATCGGACAGCGTATAGACCGTGGCGCCGCCGGCATCGGCACTGGGCGCGGAATCGGCGTGGATCGACAGGAACAGGTCGGCGTGCAGACGCTGGGCAATGCCCGAGCGTTCTTCGAGCGCGAGAAAGCGATCGTCGCTGCGCGTCAGCGCCACGCGAACATGGCCCTGCGCAAGCAGCGCATCACGCAGCGCCAGCGCCAGGGCCAGGGTCAACTGCTTCTCGCGCAAGGTGCCCTCGCCGCTCGCGCCCGGATCATGCCCGCCGTGGCCGGCATCGATCACGACCAGCGGGCGGCTGGCATCGGCCGGCCCCAATACCGGCGGCAGATCGATCGGCCGCGTGCCATCGGGCAGCGCCACGTGCACGACATAGGCGGGATCGCGCCCGGCGCCGCCCGCGCCAATGCCCAGCATGACCCGCGCCCATACCGCCAGCACCAGCAGCGGCACCACGAACAGCGCGGCGATCACCAGGCGCTGCGGTATCAATTCGGGCGAAGGCTTTACCATGATTGCGCTGCCTATGCCGCGCTGCCGGGGCAGTGGTCCAGCGCAAAACCGCGCCGCCTCCCAATCGACGCAAGCTTGGGCTCTTGGACAGGCCCTTGCCACCCCCGTGAAATGCCGGAGCGTTGCGGGACACGGTTTTAATTGCCGCTTTGCGATTGGGGTGCTAGCACCCATCACACGGAGCAGTTTGACTTGCTGCGTCCCTCGCCGCGTTGCCGCCGCGCCTTGATGAGCGCCCAGGCAGCAACGCCCACGGCCGATGCGCCAATGGCAGGGGGATGACGCAGTCGGGCTTGGTCCTGGCGGGCAGGAAGGGACAAGGCAGATACGCCACCCTCGCCCGCGCTTGAGGTTGATGCCGTGATGAAGAGCCGCGTACCGTTCCAGCCAAAGCGCCCCACCGGGGCCTTTGTGCTTTGGACGGATGCCGGCACGCACGAATACCCCGGCACTGCTGCAAACTCTCTTGCAAACCGGGGCGTCCACGCAGGGCAATCGTTGCACGCCTTCGCCACCGCAGACGCACACCAACCGCCGCCGGGCGGCGAGCATCGCAGGGCCTTGCCACATGGCAGCCTGCCCATGCTCCGATCCGGCAAACCCGCATTTGCAAAGCGCCACTGGCCCGGCCTCCTTCATCAAAAGGATCACGGCCGCACGCCAGGCCTTTGCCTCACCACAAGAAACCGCGCGAAATTCCCGGGCAATGTCCCGCGGCCGCGCGGCTGGAGACAACAGAATGACCCAGCGCATGCTGATCGATGCGCGCCACCAGGAAGAAACCCGGGTGGCTGTGCTCAAGGGCAATCGTATTGAAGAATTCGACTTTGAATCTGCTGATCACAAGCAGATCAAGGGCAATATCTACCTCGCCAAGGTTACCCGCGTAGAGCCTTCGCTCCAGGCGGCGTTCGTCGACTTTGGCGGTAACCGCCACGGCTTCCTGGCGTTCAGCGAAATCCACCCGGATTACTACCAGATCCCCAAGGAAGACCGCGAAGCGCTGCTGGCCGAAGAAGCCGCTCACGCCGAGGAAGAAGCCGCCCTGCGCGCTGCCGAAGATGGCGACGACGAGGATTATGAAGGCGGCGCCGACTACGAAGGCGGCTACGACGACGGCAACTTCGAAGACGGCCAGGGCGTTACCGAGGTCGATACCTCGGAAAAGGACCAGGTCGCCACGATCGAAGGCGGCGTAGTCGAAAACGGCTTTGACCATGAAGCCGAAGACGCCGCCGATGGCGAAGAATCGCACAGCGACAACGGCCGCCGCCAGCGCCGTCCGCGCCGCCAGGGTCGTGGCCAGAGCAAGGAAGCCGAAGAACTGCGCGCCAAGCGCATGGCCCTGCGTCGTCGCTACAAGATCCAAGACGTGATCCAGCGCCGCCAGGTGCTGCTGGTCCAGGTCGTCAAGGAAGAACGCGGCAACAAGGGCGCCGCGCTCACCACCTATCTCAGCCTGGCGGGCCGCTATTGCGTGCTCATGCCCAATTCCAGCCACGGTGGCGGCATCAGCCGCAAGATCAGCTCGGCTTCTGACCGCAAGCGCCTGAAGCAGATCATCGCCGAAATGGAACTGCCCCGCTCGATGAGCTGCATCGTCCGCACCGCCGGCCTGCAGCGCACCAAGCCCGAGATCAAGCGCGATTTCGACTATCTCGCCCGCCTGTGGGACGAGATTCGCGAGCGCACCATGCATTCGTCGGCCCCCGCGCTGATCCATTCCGACAGCGACCTGATCAAGCGCGCCATCCGCGACATCTACAACCGCGATATCGAGGAAGTGGTTGTCGAAGGCGAAGCGGGCTACCGCGCCGCCAAGGACTTCATGAAGCTGCTGATGCCCAGCCACGCCAAGCGGGTGCGCCAGTATGCCGATCCGGTGCCGCTGTTCCAGCGCTATGGCGCCGAAGACCAGCTTTCGGCGATGTATGATCCCGTGGTTCAGCTGCGTTCGGGCGGCTACCTGGTGATCAACCCGACCGAGGCGCTTGTCTCGATCGACATCAACTCGGGCCGCTCCACCAAGGAACACGGCATCGAGCAGACTGCCGTTGCCACCAACCTGGAAGCCGCGCGCGAAATCGCCCGCCAGTTGCGCCTGCGCGACATGGCCGGCCTGGTCGTCATCGACTTCATCGACATGGAATACGGATCGAACGTCCGCAAGGTCGAGAAGGCGATGAAGGACGCCCTCAAGGACGACCGCGCGCGCATCCAGGTTGGCCGCATTTCCGGCTTCGGCCTGATGGAAATGAGCCGCCAGCGCCTGCGCACCGGCGTGCTCGAAGCCACCACCCGCGCCTGCCCGCACTGCGATGGTTCGGGCCTGGTGCGCACCGCCTCGTCCGCCGGCCTTTCGGCGCTGCGCATGATCGAGGATGAAGCCGCCAAGGGCAAGGGCAGCATCATCACGCTCTACGCCAGCCAGGAAGCGGCGATCTACGTGCTCAACACCAAGCGCACCGATCTTGCCGAGATCGAAATGCGCTATGGCGTGGCCGTGGAAGTGATCCCCGAGGGCGAGAACGAAGGCGCCAAGATGCGCGTTGCCTCGCGCGGGCCCAAGCCTGAATTCGTGCCGCGCTTCGAACCCATCGTCGAACCTGAAGAAGACGACGTGATCGAGGACACCTACGAGGACGAGGAAGACGTCGTCGAGGAACGCAGCGAGCGCGAGGAAAGCCGTGGCGAAGGCCGAGGCGAAGCCGACAGCAATGGCCGTCGCAAGCGCCGCAAGCGCCGTCGTGGCCGCAACCGCGATCGCCGTGACGAAACCTCGGGCGAAGCCGGTGACGAGCATGACACCGACGAAGCCGAAGGCAGCGATGCCGAAGACGCGGCCGACGATGTGGTGGAAGCCGTATCC
>NZ_KE148331.1:0-15208 GCF_000410615.1 Novosphingobium sp. B-7
GCCGCGGCGATGGCCTGTGCGGCAATGGCGGCGGCATCGGTGATGATCGGCTGTGCGGTCCAGGCCACCACTTTGGCCCGCGCGTTTGCCTGGCGCACCGGGCGGGGTGCCGCCGCCATGCCCGACAGCGCGGGATAGGGCGCGGCTTGCGCCTCTGCCAGATCGGGCAGCGGCGGCGCGGGCGAAAACGGATCAAGCAGCCGCCCGCGCATTTCGGCCGAAAGCGTGGCAGACAGCAACAGGGCGTGCCCGCCCAGCGCCAGATGGTTGCGCAGCACCGCGCGCAAGGTTTCGCCCATGAAGTGGTCTGAGGCATGCACTTCGTCCACCACCAGCAGGCTGCGCGCCAGCATGGCCGCCCGAAAATGGGCGTGGCGCAGTTGCAACCCGGCCATCAACGCCTGGTCGATCGTGCCCACGGCCACGCGCGCGGCCAGATAGCGTTTGGGCTGTTCGGCCGCCCAGCGCGCCTCGCTGGCGCCGTCATCGGGCCAGGTCACGGCAAAGCCCGGCAGCAAGCCCGCTTCGTCGGCCCCGCGCCGCCCATCCTGCATTCCGGCGCGGATATAGCCGGGCACTGCCAGCACTGCTTCCACCGTGCCGCCGGTCAGCCGTTGCAGCATGGCATTGACGCGGCCATGCAATTGCACCGCCGCCGATCGGGTCGGCAGTGCGAAATAGAGCCCATCTACCGCCCCCGCCGCGCGCAGGGCCAGCCAGCGCCACAGTGCCGCCTCGGTCTTGCCCGAACCGGTTTCCGCCTCGATCAGGGCAATCGCACCCAGGTCTGCCGCATCGCTTTCGCTCTGTGCGCCGCGCGGGGGATAGCCGAACAGCGCCTCGAACGTGGCAGCGGGCATTGCGCAATCGCCCAACCCGCGCGTTTCAATGGCCCGCGGACCATGATCGCGGCGCAACGCTTCGCGCGCGGCATCATGCGGGCCGGCCACGGGAAACAGCGCGGTGTCTGATCCCAGCCAATCGGCCAGGGTTACCAATCCGCCCAGCAGCGCGACAAAGGCCGGTGCCGGCGGCAGCGGCGGTCCCGGCGCAAAGGCCAGCGGAAAGCGCGCCGCCACATCACCGAGCAACGCGGCCAGTTGCGCCAGCGGATCATAGCCGTCGTGCGCGGCCCATTCGCTCCGCATCCGGGCAATGATCGGCTGCTCTACCGCCAGGGCGCCTTCGCGTTTCGAATAGGCATTCAGCGGCGTGCCATGGTGCGCCATCACGGCGGCAAAGTGTTCGCCACAGCCCCAGTCGCGCAGCATGGCAACCAACGGCGCCACTTCGGGCCTTTGCCGCAAGTCGGTGCGCAGCAAGGGCGCTGTTTCGCGGGTGTGCCCAACCAGGCGCGCGCCGGGAAACTGCCGCAACCAGAAACCCCGGTTGGCCTTGCCCAGATCGTGCAGATAGGCCAGCACGCACAGCCGCGCCACATCCTGCGCGCCCAGCTCCCGCTCCGCCGCGCGGTTCAGCAAGCGTTGCCAATGCCCTTGCGCCACCAGTTGGGCAAACACTGCCGCCACATCGCCGCCGTGATCCGTCAGCGGCAGGGCTGACCGGTGCGCCAGCTCATCAGCCAACTTGGCCCAGGCGCGTGGAATGGGGCTAGACATGCCCCCCACTTTGCCGCGAAACAACGCTACCCGCCACCCGCTTTTGCACAAGGGTCGACGGCACCGCTTGCACGACGCGTCGGCTCTTTCCCTTTGTGAACAGAATGTTGTATAACAGGGTTTCCCCCGCACGCGCGGGGATAGTCCCAATCTAGGTGTTGGCGCGGTCTCAGGATCGCCGTTTCCCCCGCACGCGCGGGGATAGTCCCAACTTCTCCAACCCGAACACCGGGCTGGCTTGGTTTCCCCCGCACGCGCGGGGATAGTCCCGGCGGTGTTGGCATTTCCACGCAGGCAAATGAGTTTCCCCCGCACGCGCGGGGATAGTCCCCACCTCCAACGCCGCACGGTGCGGCAGGAGGAGTCTCCCCCGCACGCGCGGGGATAGTCCCGTCACCGTGCCCGGTATCTCCGCGATCACGCAGTTTCCCCCGCACACGCGGGGATTTCCCTCGGACCTTGTTGAATAGAACGGTCACGTTCAATTCAGATGGGTTGGTGTCGCGGCACCTTGCATAGCGGGAGCGGGGCTGAATACGTTGATATATGAGCATTTAATTGCATTTATCTCTATCATTGTTCACGCGCCGCGCGGCCTTGGGGATCACCCAGGCCGAAGCGGCGCGGCAGTCGGGCGTATCCTATAGCACTTGGCGGCGGATGGAGACGCAAGGGGGCGCGTCGATCGAGGATCTGGTGCGGGCCGCCATCGTGCTGCGCTGCGAGCAGCATCTCGAGGCGCTGTTTCTGCCGCCGCCGGCCACCAGCATGGATGATCTGCTCAAGGCCCAGAAACAGGCGCGCTCCCGCCTCCCGGCATCGCGCCAGCCCGTGCCGGCCAGGTCATCGCCGAAGTGGCGGATGCCGTGGCCGCCTGGCCCGCCCATTCGCAAGCGGCAGGCGTCACCGCCTCCCGCGCCGAAATCACCGCGCGGCTCGGGCAGATCGCGCGCGATTTCGAGGGCGGTTAGCAGCCGTTCAGCGCGCGGATGCGGGCGATGTAGGCGCGCCCATCGCACACCTTGCTACCCGTGGCATAGTGATAGCGTACGCTCCAGGTATCGTTGCCCAGCGGCGCCACCCGCGCAAGTCCACCGGCTCGCGCTGCGAGCCATAGAATGCGCTGGGCGCCGCACCCGGAAACGCCTGAGGCGGCCAGCCAGCAATGGCGTTCCGTCGCCGACCAGATGCGTCCGAGGCTCCCAAGACTGGCGACTTTGATGGACCATGCCGAACCCGATGTCCTGGCATACATGGGCACCTGTTTAGAGTTGGATATCCCTCTTACCGGCTGTCCAGTCGATCCAGCCAAGCTTGCGCCTGCTTGGGCTCGCCTACCGCATCCGACTTGACAGGCCCACGAGATGCGAGGAATTCCTGTTGAAGCGCGAAAGGCGGCATGCCGAGCTGCTCTCTCATTTGGTCGGTCGCCTGACCGATTTCAGCCAAATTTTCGATGACCGGGGCTACAGCCTTGCGCGACCAGCGGTCTGCGTTGTGATCAAAAAGGCCCCATTTTCCTGCAGCCGTAACGCGCAAGGCATCAATCAGCGCTGCCATATATTCCGTTTCAAGTTCTGTACGACGAACGTCGAGGCGTTCCAACCTATCAGCCTTTGCCATCCTTTGATTGGTACATGGCCCCGCAGCTGTCCGCAACGTTGGCGGCTGTCCCCATTCGTTGGCGCCGCGTTTAGGGATGAACCAACGACCGGTTCTGTTGCCGCGATCATTGCTCATTAAATGGCGGGTAATAGGGCAATAGTCACTCAACTCCGACGCGATGACAGCCGCCTTCTTGATGTTCGAGCCTGACGGTCCGGTCGGTGAAGCGCTGCGCAATGTCGATGGCGGTGACCAGATGCTGGCTGGGCTTGACCGTCGTGAACGCGCCGCCGCCTGCCAACACGAATGGCAGGATGAGCTGATCGGCAAGATAGGGCCCGGCAAAGGCATCGCTTTCCAGATAGCCGCGCATCCGCGCCGCAGCGGTCTTGCCCAATCGCTCTGCAGTCACGCCCAATTGGCCAAAGCCGCTGACGATTTCGGTCACTTCTTGATAGCGGGCCTCCAGCATCAGGATCGCGCCGGGGCCTTGATCGTCGGGCAGTTTGCGAATGGCAAAGTCCTCTGCATCCCAGCCGGGCAAATCCTTGCGGGCCCGATCGAGCATGCGCTGCGGGATTTCGCCGGCAAGGCCGCAATAGGCCGCCTGCGCCCCCACGCAGAGCAAATCCCCGCGCCAGGTGCAGTCGACGGGCACCAGCGGCGCCGGCGCAATCTCCACCTCGATCCGCCCGCCGCCGCGCGGGTAAAAGCCATGGCGCATCAGGCGCGCGGAGACGCGCGGCCCCATGCGGTTGATGATGGGAAGAAAGCAGCGCTCGATAAAATCGAACGGCGGGGCCAGCATGTTGTGCGTGCCCCCTTCAAGTACCAGCCGCGACGGGCCGTCGGCCAGAAGCAGCGGCATCAGCACCGTTTGCAGCACCAGCCCGGTACTGCCCGCAGTTCCAACGGCAAAGCGATAGTCTCCGGCCTGGGCCTTGCCGGGATGGAAGGTGAGGTCGGACGAGCCCACCGTCAGGCCGCTGCATTCGCTGCCAGAAATGGCCGCCGCAGCCTCTACCGCGGTCACATGCTGGCGCATCAGCCCCGGCTTGGAACGCTTGGCGCGAATGTTGGTGATGCGGAAAGGCTGGCCAGTGACCAGCGACAGCGCGCACGAATTGCGCACCATCTGGCCACCGCCTTCGCCTTCGGATCCATCGATCGTAATCATCTGCTCTTCTCGATTGGGCGCTGTGCGAAGGGGAGTTACCCCTTCACGCAGACCACCTGCTTCAATGTGTGGACGATCTCGACCAGATCGGCCTGCGCCGCCATCACGGCCTCAATCGGCTTGTAGGCGCGGGGCGTTTCATCGATCACGCCGACATCCTTGCGGCATTCGACGCCCGCGGTATCGGCGATATGGTCGGCCAGGCTGACCAAGCGCTTGGCCGCTGTGCGGCTCATCACGCGGCCTGCGCCATGCGAACAACTGTCAAAGCTCTCCGCATTGCCGAGGCCGCGCACGATGAAGCTTTTCGCCCCCATCGAACCGGGGATGATGCCCAACACGCCCTTGGCCGCCCGCACCGCGCCCTTGCGGGTGACCAGCACGTTCTCGCCGAAGTGGTTTTCGCGCGTCACATAGTTGTGGTGACAGTTCACCGCTTCCAACTCGGCGTCGAACGGCTTGGCGATCTGGCCCCGCAGAGCGGATATCACATTGGCCATCATCATCCGCCGGTTGAGCGCCGCGAAATCCTGTGCCCAGCCCACCGCTTCGACATAGTCGTCGAAATGGTCGGTCCCTTCCGGGAAATAGGCAAGGTCTTCATCGGGCAGGTTGATGTGCCACTTGCGCATGTCCTGCTTGGCCAGTTCGATGAAAAAGCTGCCAATCGCATTGCCCACCCCGCGTGATCCGGAATGCAGCATCACCCACACCCGTGCGTCCTGGTCGAGGCACAGTTCGATGAAGTGATTGCCGGTGCCCAGCGTGCCCAGGTGCGTGAGATTGTTGGTGTTCTTCAATCGGGGATGCTTGTCGCAGATCTGCGCAAAGCGCACCGCCAGGCCGGCCCAGGCCTCGACAATCGCGGCCGGCGGGTTGCCCCATGAGCCGTGATCGCGCTTGCCACGCCCCACGCTGCGCCCATGCGGCACGGCCTGCTCGATGGCGCTGCGGATGCCTTCCAGATTGTCGGGCAGGTCATGCGCCATCAGCGAGGTGCGTGCGGCCATCATGCCGCAGCCGATGTCCACCCCCACCGCAGCCGGGATTACCGCACCGCGCGTGGGGATGACCGAACCGACCGTGGCACCGATGCCGACGTGCACGTCGGGCATGGCGGCGACATGCTTGAAGATGAACGGCATCTTGGCCGCGCGCACCAATTGCGCGCGCGCTTCGTCTTCCACCGGCACGCCGCGTGTCCACATCTTGATCGGCATGCCGCCTTCGACGTTCTGCACTTCATACGTAGTTTCAGCCATACCGGCCTCCCGCATTGTCATCGTGGTGCCGGCGGCGCGGCTCTGGCAAGTCGCAAGCCGTCCATGGCAAATTTCCTGTGGGGGGCGTCCGGGGGCGGCCGGCCCATTCCGACCGCCCCTGTTGCCGCTTACCTGTCGGGCTGTTCGACTGACCCGACGCCATCCACATTGCAGATGGCGTGCCAATTTTCGGGATGACGTTGCAAAAATCGATCAAGCCACTGATTATATTATCAATTAAAATAGGGATGCCGTTCGGGAGCGAAACCGATCATCCGATATACTCACCAATTTGTATCCTGACATATAAGCTGATATAAAATTCGCGCATGAGGCCCACCACCGTCATCAGCTTCCTCGGCTCCACGCTGGACGCTGCCAAATTCGGTCCATCGCGCTGGACGAAGTGGCGGCCGTCGGTAGGCCTGTGCATGCACGAGGATCTGCGCGTGGATCGCTTCGTGATGATCCACGGCACTTTGCACGGCCGCCTTGCGGACTATGTGACGCAGGACATTGCCTCGGTTTCGCCCGAGACGCGGGTGGAACGGCATGTTCTCGATTTCCAGGACGCCTGGGATTTCGAGGAGGTCTACGGCAAGCTGCTTGACCTTGCGCGCGAGCTGGCCCTGGACCCGGACGCTGAGGACGTGCTGGTGCATATCACCACTGGCACCCATGTTGCGCAGATCTGCCTGTTCCTGCTGACTGAGGCGCATTATCTGCCCGGGCGCCTGCTCCAGACCCAGCCCCGGCGCGGCGCGCCCGATGCGGCAGGTACGTGGAGCGTGATTGATCTCGATCTCTCGCGCTACGACAGCATCGCCACGCGCTTTGCCAGCGAAAGCGCAGAGCGTTCGTCCTTCCTCAAATCGGGGATCGAGACGCGCAATCCTGCCTTCAATGCCATGATCGACGAGATCGAGCAGGTGGCCGGTCGCACGCGCGCGCCGATCCTGCTGATGGGACCAACCGGCGCGGGCAAAAGCCAGCTCGCCCGCCGCATCTTCGAACTCAAGAAGCTCAAGCGCCAGATGACGGGCAGCTTTGTTGAAGTGAACTGCGCTACCTTGCGTGGGGACAGCGCGATGTCGGCACTATTTGGCCACAAGAAGGGCGCGTTTACCGGCGCGGCGGCCGATCGTGCCGGACTTTTGCGGAGTGCCGATGGCGGGATGCTGTTCCTCGATGAAATCGGCGAACTGGGTCTCGACGAGCAGGCGATGATCCTGCGCGCGATCGAGGACAAGCGGTTCCTGCCCGTGGGCGCCGACAAGGAGGCGCAGAGCGAATTCCAGCTGATCGCCGGGACCAACCGCGATCTGGCGTCGTGCGTGGCGGCAGGCACTTTCCGCGAAGACCTCTACGCCCGCCTCAACCTCTGGACGTTTGCGCTTCCCGGCCTTTCCGAGCGGCGCGAGGATATCGCTCCCAACCTTGACTATGAACTCGACCGTCATGCCGAGCGCGAAGGCGAGCGGGTGACGTTCAACAAGGAAGCGCGCGCCGATTACCTTGCCTTCGCGCTGTCTCCCGCCGCGCGCTGGTCAGGCAATTTTCGCGATCTGGCCGCCAGCGTGACGCGCATGGCGACCTTTTCGCCCAAGGGACGGATCGATGTTGCGGCGGTGACCAAGGAAATCGAGCGGCTCAAGCGTCTTTGGGGCGATGGGGCGAGGGATGGGGACGGGCTGGGACGTTGGCTATCGCCCGATGCGCTGGACGACCTCGACCCGTTTGATCGCGTGCAACTGGCCTATGTCGTGGCGACTTGCGCATCTGCCCGGTCGCTGTCGGAAGCAGGCCGCAAACTCTTCGCCGCCTCGCGCGAGAAGCGTGCCAGCACCAACGACGCCGACCGGCTGCGCAAATATCTGGCGCGGTTCGGGCTGGGATGGGACGATTTCAAAGGCAGGCAATAATGCTGGGTGCCAGCCTAACTATACAATCTCAAATGACGGACCTATCCATTCGCGATGAGCAGCCCGATCTTGCCAAACTACTATCTCGACGATCCTCGCCTGCGAGCGGCCGAAGCGCGCTATACGTTCTTCCTGCCAAGCATGGCCGAGATCGCTGCAGTGCAGCCCAACGATCTCGTCAAGCTGCTGTTCGAATACACGCACGAGACCGAGGAATATGCCGGTGAGCGAATGTGGGTTAAAGTTGGGCGGGCCGAAGGAGACCACCTGTCTGGTACGCTAGGCAATCAACCCTATGAACCGACCTCCCCGCTCAAACCTGACGACGCCATCACGTTTGAGCGCCACCATATAGTCGACATCATCTGGAACAGGCCCGATGATGCTCCTCCCACATCGGAATACCGTGAGTATTGGGAGCGCTGCCTTGTCGACGATTGCGTGCTCAATGGCAGTGAGCCGATCGAATATCTCTATCGCGAGGAGCCAGACATGACGCAGGAGGGCGACAAACACACCGATAGCGGATGGCGGATCAGAGGGCGCTTTAACGGTGCTTCCGACGAGGAACTGGCGGAGCGCAAAGCGTCCTATGTCGCGCTGGGCGCGGTATTGAACCGGGATGACAGCTGGCTTGCGTGGATTGATGAGCCAGCCGGGACAAGGCTGACTCGCAACTTTGAAACGGGGATTTACGTCAGGGAGGAATAGGTCATTCAAGCCACTTGGCCGAGCCTCGTTCCACTTCCGCCTGCGCCAGCCGCAACAGCGCCGGATCGCCTTCGGTCAGCACCTCCAGCAGGCTGGAAATCTCGCGCAGATAGACTCGCGCAAAGCCATCGCCGTGCTCCACGATCGAGCGCGTGTTGGAAATCACATCGGCCAGCTTGACGGTCTTCATCTCGGCAGGGGCCCGGGCCAGGTGCGCGCGGTCGATCGCCTTGCGGATCGCGCGATTACCGTCTTCTGGGCGGCTGGCGTCGGTAAGCCATGCCACCCCTTGCGCGATGTCCTCGCCAAATGCGGCGCGGACATCCTCGATGGTTGCCTCGGTATCCTCGACCACATCGTGAAGCAGGGCTGCCACAATCATTGTGGGCGTTCCACCAACGTCCGCCACCGTTCGTGCCACTTCCAGGCAATGCAGCACATAGGGCTCGCCGGTGTATTTGCGCTGCTGCTTGCCGTGCATGCGCGTGGCGAAAGCGCAGGCATCGAGAACCAGCGGCAATGCGGCAAGGTCTTGGGACAACAATCCGATATCTCCGGAAGATCGGTGGGTGAACGCGAGCCCACCCACCGATGCGAATTCAAGCCGATCTTAGCTGAAACCGTTCACCGGCATAGACCCGAACCGCATTGCCACGTTCAAGCTCCTGATGAACTTGCCATTGCTCTCGGCGCCCGTCGTCCCTGGCCCGCTGGTGTCGCGCTTGCAGCATGATCGCCAGTTTCAGCCACGCCAGCTTGCGGTTGGCGTGCTGCGAGCGCTGCTCCTGCGCCATGGCGACAAGGCCGGTTGGCCGGTGCGTTGCCCGCACTGCACTGTCGGTCTTGTTGACATGCTGGCCGCCCGGCCCACTGGCGCGCATCGCCTGATAATCGATATCCTCCTCTTCCAGATCGATCATCTCTTCAGGCGTGGGCGCCAAGGATACGCCAACGAACCAGTTGCGCCGCTTGTGGGTAGGACGAAAGGGACTGTTGCCGATCCACTGGTTGGTACCGATACGCTGGGCGGCAAAGACCACCGATCCCTCGCCAGCGATGCGCAGCAGGACGGACGCGGGCAACGCCTCCGCCCCATCCAGCAATGCGCATTCCAGCCCCGCCGCCTTGGCCTCCCGCGTAAAGGCGCGGGCCAGTCCTGCCACCACCCAGCAGCATTCCCGTGGGCCCTTGCCCGCCGTGATATGCAGGATCACCTCGTTCATGCTGCCCTCGTCTTGTAGCTGAGCAAGGGGCGCAGCTTGGCAATCACGCGGATCAACCCAACTTGTTCCAGATCGGCGATGACCATGCCGATATCCTTGTAGGCGTCGGGCGCTTCTTCGAAGATCAGGCGGCGATCCTCGCAGATCACCTGGCTGCCAAGCGCGGTGCGTTGCAGATCAGCCACCTTGAAGCGGCGCGATAGGCGCGCGTGGGCATCCTTTCGGCTCCACTTGCGCCCCGCGCCATGGGCCAGCGAATGAAGCGCATGATCGGCTGCTTCCGCGATGGGTTCGACCAGATAGCTGAAATCGCCACGCGAGCCAGGGATGGTCACCAGCCCGCGATCGGCCGGCGCCGCCCCTTTGCGGTGCAGCCATCCGCCCCGATGCGGCGTCACGCTGTTGTGGCAGATATCCAATACGCGCCGGCCATCAAACCCCAGGCTCTCGCAAAAGCGCCGGGCGATGATCTGGCGGTTGAGAATGGCCCATGCCAGCGCGCCATCATGCTCCGCCAGATAGGCCTTCGCCTTGGCATGCCCAGCAGGAATGCCTTGGCGCGCGTCTGCTTGGCGATGCGCCTGCAGGATGGCTTGTCCCAACCCGCGCGAGCCACTGTGAACCATCATCCACACGCGATCATGACGCAGGCCCAGGTCGGCAAAGCGTGTCTCATCGGCAATGGCTTCGATGCGCTGGAATTCGACGAAGTGGTTGCCACCACCAATCGTGCCCAGCGCCGGACTGGCGACACGCGGCGGGAGTCCAACCTCGGCCAGAGCCTCCGCATGATCGCCTGCCCAAGGCGCGTCGAGCCCGTGCAACTTGCGTTCGATCGCACTGAGGCGAAACTTGCGCACGAGGCAGTCTGTTTCCCACAAGGCCATGCCGCAGCCGATGTCGCTACCGACGAGATGCGGCCAGACGTGGCTTGGCGACCAGAAGGCCGCGCCCACGGCAATGCCATTGCCGGCATGCAGATCGGGCAGGCCGACAATGCGCGCCATTCCGTCATAACGCGCGCACGCTTCGAGTTGATCGAGCGCCACGGGATCGAAACGCGCTGGATCCGTGGCAATCAGGGTTATGGCGCTCATTGCGCACCACCCCGGCCACGGTTTTGGCCAAAGCGAAAAGCAACAAGGATAACGATGTCGGTAAAATTAGCGGCGCGATGGCCGCGAAAAGCCATCAGGCGAAACGGTTCGCCTGCGATGGAATTGCCCATGCAATCTGTTCCTGAACACAGGGAAATAAGAAGTGATGTGTGGTGCGGGCGAATGCTGCGCGCATGGTCTTCTCCTTTCCTTGTTCAAAAACAGGCCGGTCTTGGCTGGCAGCGGCGATAGTTCGGATTGACCTGCTGGGCAAGTCATTCAACAAGGGGCTGTCGATTTTTGTGCGGGGCGTTGCTTGAAAACCATTCTGTTCGTTTGCAGCCAGAACCGTCTCCGCAGCCCGACGGCAGAGCAAGTGTTCGCCCATTACCCTGGGTTGGAAGTGTCTTCTGCCGGCACCAATCATGATGCGGAAAACCCGCTGACCGCTGAACTGGTATCATGGGCCGATGTGATCGTCGTGATGGAAAAGCAGCACCGCGCCAAGCTGCAGCGGCGTTTCCGCGGGGCTTTGCGCGGGCAGCGCGTGATCTGCCTGGATATTCCGGACGAATATGCCTTCATGCAGTCGGAGCTGGTGGAATTGCTCAAGGCCCGTATGGCGCGGCATCTGCCGCCCGCATGATCGTGAATGGATGGCTGCTTCCGACGCAAGTTATTGGGCTTGCCAAGGTCGGCTTTGTCAGCATTCCTTCACCAAATTTGCTGTTCTTACAGTCCGCCCGGTTTGCCAAAAGCCGGGCCCATACCACTGGGCGCCGATGCATCGACGGGAGCGGCGGCGGTCGGTGTTGCGCGTGGCTGGGAGGCGGGCGGGCAAACGACTGTGTTCTCGACAGTGAAGGTCAAATGCTGACCACCGGCGATGATATCATCGTGCAAGGGCCTTGATGGAACAGCCTCCCCACGGCGCAACGCTTCACGCACCCCTGCACAGCCCACGGAGCTGAGCGCGCCAATTTTCGCCCATTTGCCATTGGCGTCTAGGCCGTACACTGGCGAGGAGCCGCCATACGTGTTCGCTGCTGCTTGGATGACGACTTGGGGCACGTCTCGTTTGGCGGTAGCCGGCTTGTCGGATGGCGCTGGCCCGTCGATGACCAGCAGCAACGGCGCACCAGAATCCTTGCCCGGCAGCACGATGACATCGCATGGTGCACCGTTTTTCATGCAATCCGGTCCGGCAAAATAATCCGACGAATCCGCCCATTTGGTCTTGCGGAAACCATCAGGTAGTCGGGCGCCCTTGGGATAGACCGAGGCATGGGTGAAGGCAGGCTCGGTCTGGGCAGGGTCGGGGGTGTCGCCGCCGTCGCTGTACGAAAAATGCTGGAGGACTTGCGCCTGTCTGGCACGCATCGCGATTTCCGGCGTACTGCTGCCCGCCAGCGCGGCAAGCGCATTCGTGCCATAGCCCCCAGAATTGAAGCGCAGGAACTGATAATCGAACTTCGCCGCCGCCAGCTTGCCCGAGGTCAATCGTGCAACCTGACTGTTGACCGAAATCCGCGCCGGATCAGCGATGGGGGTCAGTTTCAGCACCAGAACGGCCACAATCCCGAGGCTTGCGGCGATATTGACAGGTTCGATGCCCTTGAGCCACGGCCCCTTCAGCACCGCCGCGCGGGTGTAACCCGCCGCGTAAATCAACCCGATGGTCGCCGCCATCGCGGAGCGTAGTCGCATCGGCGTCCAGCCATACTGACCCACCCGCTGGGCAATGGCATAGGTGGCGAGCAGCGTCATCAATAGCATCATCGGCGGCGCGACGCGTCCTGCCCAACGGATCACCGCCGGGGTAGGCTGGTCGCCATCCTTGTAAGCCGCATTCAGCAGGACCAGCGTGACAACCACTGCCCACAGCAGGATCGATGCCGCAAACCGCGTGCCCCACAAGGGGGTGAGGCCGGTGAACACCAGCCCCAGCAGGAACCCCCAGCCCAGCACCACCACCAGCGGTAACAACCACGCCAGCAGCGTCAGCCCCAAATTGCGCATCCCGTGCAACAAGGCCGGGCGTACGTCGGTGATGTGCACCGAGGCGGCGAAAGCGAGCGCGAGTAACGGGCAACGGAACCAGTTATGCTCGATCATATGCCCGAACCAGTCGAGATGGATGAGCCCGAACAGTGCCCGCCCCAGTTCGATGACGCCCCATACCAGCGCCGTAAAAATCAGCGACAGCAAGAACTGGAAGGCGCGCATCCAACTGTCTTCGAAATGGTCGGCATAGCGGGACCACAGGCTGGCACCGCGCGCCTTGTGCTCCAGCAACTGATTGACGATGAAAGTGCCAATCCCAGCGCAGAACATCAGCGTGAACGAGGGCCAAATGCGGTTGGTGGCGGCGCCCCAACCATTCTCGACAGGATCACGCCAGATATCGTAGCCCGCCAAGCTGGCCAACACCGCGCATGCAACTGCCAGATAGATGGCCAGGGGCCGTTTGGCCATGCGCCAGACTTCTGCCAGTGCGATCACCGGCAGGATTGCCACGATGAGGCAAAGCGCGGCAAACACGCCGGGATGCCGATAGGGCCACCATTGCATGACATCGGGCTGTTTGGTGTACCCTGAGGCCTTGGGCAAAAGTTCCAGCAATGCCCAAGCGCAGATGCCCTGCGCAAAACCGATGACCAGGCGCAGATTAAACAAAGAGAACAGTGACACTTGCGACGGTGGGCCTTCTTGCTCCTGCGCTTCACCGTTCATCTCGAAGCCTTTCATCCATTGCCCGAGGCATGGTGTAGCAAGTTACTTGGCACAGGCAATGTATGGTCACGCCTTCGCTGTGGCGCATCGAAGTGAGATTTGATCAGAGTGCAGGCTCATGGCATTGCCCGGTGAACTGGTACTTGGCATATGGACGAACGGTCGGTTTCGGCGGCAGGGTCAGAGGCTCTGAACGACCGCAATTAGGGCGATTACACCATGGATCGCGACACAGGTGCCGCCGAAAACATCTGCTTGTCGGCACTCGTGTAGCCGGGGCAGAGCAGTTAGCCACGCGAGCGGTTTTCAGGGCTGCTCAAGAAATCGCCAAATGGCTGAAAACAGCCATTTCTTGCCTCATCGAACATCACTGTTATTGTCGGTGGCAAGCAGCGGTCGATGATGCCGCGCGCTGTTTGCCTGTGATGACGATGCTTTTGCGGCCAAGATGGCGGCACGGCGGCAGAATATTTGCGATTACATATTGTTGTTGGTCAGTGGTCAAGCCCCAGGCGGCTCGATCGTTGACCGAAATGCGTGCGACGGCTAAATGATGCATATGCATCATGATTCGCTTTCGATCGATGGCGTGGCATGCGCCTGCAACGCGCTGCGCAAGGCCGCGCGCGCGATGACCCGCTTCTATGACGAGGTCATGGAAGGGTCTGCCCTGTCGCTCACCCAGTTTGCGGTCTTGCGGAATATCGCGCGGCACGAACCGGTGCCGCTGATGGACCTGGCGCACGTGCTGGTGATGGACCGGACCACGCTGTATCGCACGCTCAAGCCGCTGGAGCGGGAAGGGTGGATCGCTGTTGCCGAGGGCAAGGGGCGCGCCAAGCAGGCGCGCCTGACGGCGCAGGGACGCGACGCGGTGGCCAATTCGCAAGGCGCCTGGGAAGAGGCGCAGCGGCGCATGATCGGCGCGTTTGGTCCAGAGCGCTGGGCCGGCGTGGAAGCGGCGCTGGGTGACCTTGTCACGCTGGCGCAGGGAAGCCAGGCATGAGCCGCCTGCTGCACAAGACCGGGCTGGTGCCCGCGCGCCTTCACCTGATCCTGATCGTCGCGGCGACGTTCCTGGCGCTTTTGGTCTCGGCCGGGCTGCGCGCCACGCCCGGCGTGCTGATGGTGCCTTTGCAGGTCAACTTCGGCTGGGACCGGGCAACGATCTCGTTCGCCGCCGCGATCGGCATCTTTCTCTATGGCCTGGTCGGCCCCTTTGCGGCGGCACTGATGGTTTCGTTCGGCATCCGCCGCACCATGCTGGCCGGGCTGATGCTGATGTCGCTCGCCACCTTTGCCAGCCTGTGGATGCGGCTGCCGTGGCACTATGTGCTGACCTGGGGGGTATTGTCGGGCATCGGCAGCGGCGCGGTTGCCTCGGTGCTGGGTGCGGCCGTGGTCAATCGCTGGTTCGCCACGCGGCAGGGGCTGGTCATGGGCCTGCTGAGTGCCAGCACAGCCACGGGTGCGCTGATTTTCCTGCCGCTGCTGGCCTGGCTTTCGCGCGACGGCGCGTGGCGGCCGGTGGTTCTGGCGGTCAGCCTGGTCTGCCTGGCGCTGGTGCCGCTCGTGGCCCTGGTCATGCCCGAACATCCCGCCGACATCGGCACGCGCCGCTTTGGCGAAGGGCCCGACAGCCCGCCGCCGCCTGCGCCGCGCCAGGCCCGCACGGCCGGCCTGGCGCTCAGCGTGTTGGTGCGCGCGGTGCGGCAGCCCATGTTCTGGCTGCTGTTCGGCACGTTCTTTGTCTGCGGGCTGACCACCAATGGCCTGGTCGGCACGCACATGATCGCATTCTGCGGGGACCATGGCATTGCCCCGGTGGCCGCTGCCGGGCTGCTGTCCACCATGGGCTT
>NZ_KE148331.1:15429-15642 GCF_000410615.1 Novosphingobium sp. B-7
GAGAGCAGGAAGCGCCGATCGTATTTGGCTGGATCCAGACCGGGCACCAGTTGGGCGCAGCCTGCGCCGCGTTTGGCGCCGGGGTGATCCGTCAGCACAGTGGCAGCTATGCCCCGGCCTTCGTGGCCGCCGGCATCATGGGCGTGGTCGCCGCCCTGGTGCTGCTCGGCACCTTGCGCCGCGCGCACGCAGCGGCGGGCGCGCCGGTCCCCG
>NZ_APCQ01000724.1:0-5541 GCF_000410615.1 Novosphingobium sp. B-7
AGACAGCAGCCAGGCGCCCAGGACCAGTTCTGCCACGGGTAGGGCGCTAGCCACGGGCGCCACCAGGGCCGGCGGTAAGAGGCGGTAATTGGCGATCACGCCCGGTAGCAAAACCCGATGGCGCAGCTTGCCCGCTGCCGCAGTAAGGAACACCAGCCCCACGCCCACCGTGGCAATGCGCCCGGTCAGCGCCACGGCCATCAGGCCGATCGCCGCAGGGGCCGCATCCGGGGCGCCGAGCGCGATCACTGCGGCTGCGCCACCGTGATCACACCATTGCCGGCATGATCCAGCTTCCACGCCTGCTTGCCGGTGGCCAGGTCATAGACGTAGACCGTCTCGTCCTCGCCAGCGAAGACCAGGTGGGGGGCGGCTTCCTGCGTCACGGCAATCATGCGCGGTTCGCCGGGCACGGCCATGCGCTTGACCACCTTGTGGTTCGCCAGGTCGAGCTGCCACACTTCGCTCGCGCCGGCCTTGTGCGACCAGAACTCGCCCATGTGCATCAGGATATAGACTTGGCCGGTGGCGCGGTGCAGGGCCATCTGCTGCACCCCGCCTGGATACCAGTTGACCTGGTTGGGCGCGGCCGATCCGGCCGGCACGCCGGCGGCTTCCTGCAACGAGAACGGCGCGGCAATCACCGGCTTGGCCCCCAGCGTGGCGGTATAGACCTTGCCGGTATAGCTCAGCATCACGATCTGGTTGTGCCCGCGATCGACTTCGAAATTGTCGAAGATCGGATCGTCGGTGGCGGAAAAGAACGGATCGCTGCGGGTGATCTGGCTTTTCCCGCCGGCAAGGCTCAACGTGGCGAGCGAGCCATCGGAGCACAGCGCCGACAGGCCCACGCCGGGCACCGGCACCAGGCTGGCGCAGCCGGGCAGTTCCACCGTCTTGACGAACTTGCGCGCCGTCAGATCGATCACGTTGACCGAAGAGGCCGGGCTCATGTTGTAGACATAGCCGAACTTGCCATCGGGGCTGACCACGAAATTGTTCATCCGGCCGCCCACCAGCAGGCGGCCCGGCATGGCAATATCGGCCTGAAGCTTGAGATCGACGCTGTCGAACACCGAGACATAGTCCTGCCGCGTTCCGCGCAGGCCCTTGGTCCACAAGGTGGACGACACGTAATAGAACTTGCCCGCAGGATCGAGCGCCAGGTCGGTCAATTGCGGGGTTTCGACGTGGCCGATCAGCTTGCCACTGACGGTATCGTAGATGACCGAGGAATTGGATGTGAACCCCGCCGTTGATGAAGAACCAACTGGTCTTGGGCGGCGTCAACTGCGCCACGTCAGACTGTTCGGGTTCCACCGACGCGATCGGTGCGGCGACCGGGGCCGCCATGGCCGACGGCGCCAGCGCCCCAGGCAGGCCGCCGGCCAGCGCCACGGCCAGTGTTGCAGTTGCGAGAAAACGCCCCTTGATGGCAGCAAACGTCATCGTGGCCGGCCCCTGTTCGAATGTGACAGCCCGTGGTGATCGCGGCATTGGCAAGGGCGCGAAGGACCGGGTGTTTGCCCGAGTCCGGCATGCCCCCACATGCCATTGCGATCACAAGTTTTGACGAATGTCCTATTTCAGTCAAGCGACATTCGCAGGTGCCGCAAAACTTTTCGCGCTATCTGGCATCACATGGATCGCGGCGGGGCATGCCCAGCCCGGCAATGTCGTCCGGGGTGATGGTACAGGCCAGTTCCACCAGCGCCTTGCCGGCGATCGCGATGAACGCCGGCATGCGATCGGCCCAGGGCTTGCGATAGCCGAGAAAGGGTGTCGCCCCTTCCATCGAGGCGCTGATATAGAGCGCCACGATCTGGGTTTCGGCCGCAGACAGCGCGGGGTTCAGCGCGCTGACATATTCGCAGATCACCCCGTGGACGCGGGCATAGAACTGCGCCACCCGCTCTGCCACCACCGGGTTGTGGTTGGCCATGGCCCACAGTTCGGTAAACAGGCGCGTGGTGCGCATGCCGGCAATATCTTCCAGGCACAGCGCGATCACCCGGCGCAGCCGCTCCTGCGCGGTAAGGCCGGGCTGGCGCACCTCGTCGTCGAGTACCTTGTCATAGCTTTCCAGCATGTCGTCGAGCATGAGCTGGACCAGCATTTCCTTGCGCGGGAAATGATAGCTGACATTGCCTACCTTCATCCCGCATTCGGCGGCGATGCGGCGCACGGTGAACTGCGCGGCGCCTTCCTCGATCAGCACCTTGTGCGCGGCCTTCACGATGGCTTCGGCCGTGGCCGCGCCACGGGCATAGCCACCGGGACGCGGGGTGGTGATGGCACGGTCTGCTGGTGTCATTCCCGCCAGGCTACCACGGGCAGAGCGAAACGGCCAGTTGTCCGTCGCACCTGCGCCGGCAGATAAAACGACCCCCGCCGTGCCGGGGCGCGACGGGGGCAAGGGTGGAAAGTGCTCTGGCGGTTGGCGAGAGCGCCGCGTCAATAGCGCATGGAATATTTCAGCCCGAAATACTGAGGCTTGATCGGCATGGTGCGCGAAGAGCCCGAGCAGTATTCGATCGCGCAGAACGTGTTCTTGGACAGCTCGCCACGGCGATCGAACACGTTTTCGATGAAGGCCGTCAGCGTCCAGTTGTCCTTCGACACGCCGGTGGAGAAATCGAAGCTGACGAAGCCCGGCGTGTTGCCCAAGAGGCTGTTCTTGTAGGTGTCGAGGTTGGAGGTCGACAGCGTCTGGGCGTGCATGGTCACTTGCGCGAAATCGTTGAGCGAGCCTAGATCGCCTTCATACCGCGCCGAAAG
Source organism: Novosphingobium sp. B-7 (assembly GCF_000410615.1). Lineage (NCBI taxonomy): Bacteria > Pseudomonadati > Pseudomonadota > Alphaproteobacteria > Sphingomonadales > Sphingomonadaceae > Novosphingobium > Novosphingobium sp. B-7. Next base: position 2,779 of record NZ_APCQ01000724.1, read on the forward strand.
TTGGCCCTTGAAGCGGGGCTGGCGCGGCAGGCGCGTGCCCTTGGCGGCGGCGATCTCGTCGGGCTTGCCGGTGCAATCGCTGATCGGGGTGAGGGTGGCAGGGTCGAGCACGCAGAAATCCTGCGTCAGCTTGGCATCGTTATAGGACCCGGAACCGCTGATCGTGAACTGCCCGAGCTTGAGATCGAAATCGGATTCGATGCCGAACACCCGCGCGGCGCCAGCGTTGACCGTGCCGCCGTTGCCGAAATATCCCAACGGGATGACGGTGTATTGCACACCGGTCCACTTTTCATAATAGACCGCCGCGTTCCAGCGCAGCTTGTTGTTCCAGCTGGTCTTGACGCCCACTTCGTAATTGGCCAGCCGATCGGCCTTGTAAGTGCCCATCTCTGGCAACTGGTTGGTGCCGCCAGGGCGGAACCCGGTGGAATAGGTGGCATAGACCATCTTGTCGGACGTGACCTGCCAGGTCACGCTCACCTTGTGGGTTTCGCCGGTCTCGTTGTAGGCTGGCTTGTTGTTGTTGACGCAGGAAAACCGCTGGTCGGCCGGGAACGGCACGGTACAGCCAAGTTTAAGCGCCTGGCTGGCGACGCCGCTGAATCCATAGACCGAGTTGTTGGCCTTGAACACGCGGATGCCGCCGGTCACCTTGATCTGCGAGGTGATCGGCACGGTGCCTTCGGCAAACACCGCATAGTCGCGGAATCGCTGGTTGAGATCCTGGTTGTAGAACGCGTCGCGTTTGATCGCCGGGTTCCACTGGCAGCCATCGGCGCATGAGGTGGCGAGGTCGATCTGGCTCAGGCCGGGGATCTGGTAATCGTCGTCCTGGGCCATCTTCTGGAACTGGAAGAAGCCGCCTACGGTCAGGTCGAAACCCCATTCCTTGGGCACCGAAAGGCGCAGTTCCTGCGTCACCTTGGTTTGGGTCAGGCGGCCGATATAGGACTGCGTCGGGTTGATGAAGTTGCCGCTCTTGTCACGGAACTTGAGGTAGTTTTCATAGCCGGGGCCAAGCTGGTCATAGTGGACCGAGTAATAGGTGTAGTCGCTGGTATTGTGGATCTTGCGGCGGAAATAGCCCGACGAGGACACCAGGTCGAAATCGCCGATCTTGCCTTGGATGGTCAGCGAGGCCTGGACCCACTTGTCGACATTTTCGGTCGGGCTGTAATCGTGCACCTGCAGATCGCCGACGCGCGGATCATAGTTGAAGAAGCCCTTGGCATCGAGATACTGATAGGTGACGGAAGGATAGAGCTTCCAGTCGCCCGCCTCGATCGTGGCATTGACGCGACCGCCATAGCTGTCGACCGGGTTGTAGTTCTTCTGCACCAGCGTGGCGTTGTCCACGGTATAGGTCGTGTTGGGATCATCATCGCCCAACTGATAGGTGTACGTGCCGTGGGTGTTGTCGATGTAGCCGCCCTCGTGATCGTAGAAGCCCATCATGCGCACGGCGATGTGCTCGTTCACCGGGATGTTGACGAAGCCTTCGACCATCGCGCCGGCCGCGCCCTTGCCATAGGCATCGACCTGGACATCGGTGCCGGCCTCGAACTTGCCGATCTTGGCCTTGTTGGTGATGATGCGCAGCGTACCCGCCAGCGAGCCGGCGCCATAGAGCGTCCCTTGCGGGCCCGACAGCGCCTCGACCCGCTCGATATCGTAGATGTGCACTTCGGGCATCCGCCCTGGCTGCGAAATCGGCACGTCATCGAGATAGGTGCCGCTGGTCGACAGTGCGCCACCATCCACGGCAATGCCGCGGAAATAGACTTCGCTCTGCCCTGGCCCGAGCCCGGAAAAGCTGACCGAGGGCAGCATGCTGGCGTAATCGGCAAACGTGCTGACCTGGTGCTGTTCCAGCTTTTCCGCGCCCAGCGCCTGGATCGAGATCGGCACCTTCTGCACGCTTTCGGCCTTGCGCGTGGCGGTGACCACGATTTCGCCAAGGCCGCCGGTGCCATTGTCTGCAGCGGCCGCATCGGGGGCCGGGGCGGGCGCGGGTGCCGACTGGGCCAAGGCCGCAACCGGCAGCGCCATGCTGGAAAGGACGGTCGAGGCGCCGAGAATACCCAGTGCACGCCTCATCTGCGACCGTTGTTCAAACACCATTGTTCATGCCCCCTGATGGCCTGAAGTTCTTTTTCTGCCGTCTTCCTGCGAACGCTTGTTTTTATGATTATCGTTTGGTGATGATCTTGGCGGCGGTGTTGTAATTATGCCGCTTTTTGTGCAGTCGCCGTGCCGATTTGCGCACCTGTGCGATCAAACCCTTGCGGCGCCCGATTGCCGTGGCGCGCCATGCCGCCAACAGCGCGAGTGATCTGCGGCATTGCAGCGCAGCGATTGCAAGCTGTTGATTCTACACAATAGTGCCGCGATGCGGCGCGGTCTCAATCACTATCTTGTTGCGGATAGTGCCAGCAAAACGCCGGCTGTCAACAAAATTCAGCGATCTGGCATCGCAGATTGTGCAGGCGATTGAGCCGGCCTGGGGGAGGAGCTGTTCGCAGTTGCGTAATCGCGCGGGCATGTCATGTTTCCGGTCATGGTGATCGGGGCAAAACCGCAAGGCAGGATCTGTGATGGCAAATGACGTGGCCGGCCAGCATGGCGTGGGAACCGCACCTGCTGATGCGGGTGGTTCGGCCAGCGGAACGGTTGATGCGGCGCTGGGCCATGCGGCCCGCCTGATGGCGCGCCAGCCCGCGCTGGCCCTGGCCCAGGCGCGCGAGATCCTGCGCGCGGTGC
>NZ_APCQ01000725.1:0-11038 GCF_000410615.1 Novosphingobium sp. B-7
GCGCCGCGCCGCGCGGGCGGCGGGTGCCGCTGCCCAGGCACAGCGCCATGCGGCCCGACAGGCAGAATTCGCAGGTGCCGCAAAAGGCCGAAAGGCAGGTAACCACGCGATCACCCTTCTTCACCCGCCGCACTTCCTCGCCCACGGCCTCGACAATGCCGGCGGCCTCGTGCCCCGGCACGGCGGGCAGCGCGTGGGGATAGGCGCCGTCGATGAAGTGCAGGTCGGAATGGCACAGGCCGCAAGCCACCGTGCGGATCAGCACCTCATGCGGGCCGGGCCGGTCAACCACCAGATCGGCCAGGGTCAGCGGCTGGCCCGCTTGTTCGAGAACGGCAGCTTTCATCGGTGGTCCTCTTCGTGGCGCCGGCGGATCGTGTCGCGGCTGCGCTGGTTCATTCGCGCAAATGCGCGGCCGGTCAACGCCCGGTAAGGGTGATCATCCAGAAATCGGGCCGCGTGCCGATGCGCAAGGGAAAGCTGCCCGATCCCACGCCGCTGCCGATCAACACGATCTGGTCCTGCCAGCGCACGATGCCACAGCGAAACCGCCCGTCGTAATAGCGATTGCCGGTGATGGGGTTGCCCGCGATGCTGATGCCGGGCAGGTGAATCTGGCCGCAATGGGTGTGGCCGGCCAGGATCAGCGGCACGCCGGGGATTACGCGCGGCACATGCTCCACCACGATCACCGGTTTGCCCGCGGCGCGCGCGGCGGGCAGCAGAGGCGCGGCGATCAGCCGGGCACGGGGGGTATCGGCCAGGCCCAGCAGCGTGATCGGCCCCACGCCCTGGCTCTGGTTGTTGAGCACCGTGATCCCGGCGCGGCGCAGCAGCGCGGTAACCGCGCGCGGATCGGTCCATTCGTCATGATTGCCCAGCACGGCATAGACGCCCAGCGGGGCATGCAGGCGCGCCAGCGCCTCGGGCAGCAAATCGAGATGCACCGCCGGATCGTTGCGCCGGTCACCATTGACGAAATCGCCGGCCAGCAGGATGGCATCGGGGTGCTGCGCCATGATCTGGTCCACCACCCGGTCCAGCCGGGCGGCGCTCATCCCGTGGCTGCCGACATGGATATCGGAAACCAGCGCCACATCGATCTTGCGGCCGGCCATGGCTGGGGTATCGAACACGATCACCGCGCGGCGCACCAGCGGCGGCCAGGTTTCCACCCAATAGCCCCAGCCCAGCAAGGCCAGCCCGGCCAGAATCAGGGCAAGGAGCGTCCAGGCCCACCACATCCGGTGCTGGCTTGGCGGCGATGGCTCGATCTCCACGGCCGCCACGCGATCAGTGCCGGGTCAATTCGCGGACAAAGCCGATCAGACCGGTCTGGCGCGCGCGCTTGAGGCGTTCGGCCGCCAGGATCTGGCAGATCTGGGTATAGCAGGCATCGATATCGTCGTTGACCACGACATAGTCATAGCCGTCCCAGTGGCTGATTTCGGCCTGGGCGCGGGCCATGCGCGCGGCGATCACCTCGGCGCTGTCGGTGCCGCGCCCGGTCAGGCGGCGGCGCAGTTCCTCGATGCTCGGCGGCAGGATGAACACGCGCACCACGTCGGCCTCGGCCTTTTGGTAAAGCTGCTGCGTGCCCTGCCAGTCGATATCGAACAAGGTGTCGCCGCCTTCCTTGAGGCGGGCGCGGATATGGGCCTTGGGCGTGCCATAGCAATTACCGAAGACTTCGGCCCATTCATAGAATTCGTTGGCTTCGACCATGGCATCGAACGTGGCGCGGTCGACGAAGTGGTAATCCTTGCCATCCACCTCGCCGGGGCGGATCGGGCGCGTGGTGGCCGAAACCGATGCCTCGATCTGCGAATCGTGCGCCAGCAGGCGCTTGGCGATCGTCGTCTTGCCCGCGCCCGATGGCGAAGACAGGATCAGCATGAGGCCGCGACGATGCAGTGCATCGGCACGGGAAACGGGCAGGGTGGGGGGCAATGCGCTGTCGGCCATGGTCGCAGATGGACCATGGCCGCCCTGCCGGTCAAGCCGCAGTTTGTGGCGCTGGGAAGGTTTGCCAGGCTCTGCCGCAAAGGGGCAGGCGCTGCGGGATCAGCGCGGCTTGGCTTTCAGCGCGGCGCGGGCGCGGCGGGTCTTGCGGCGATCGTAAAGCGCCTTGGCGACCAGGCCGCCGCCAACCACGATCGCGCCGGGCACCGAACGTGTGGCGACGCGGGCGATCGCGGTGCCAACCAGGCTACCCACCAGCGAGGGGCCGCGGATCAGCCCGCCGGGCGTGCGCACCGGCAATGCCTTGCCCAGCACGCGGCCAGCCAGGCCCTTGCCGGCAACGCCGCGGGCCAGCAGGGCGCTGCCCGCGCTCATCGCGATGTCGGTGAGGATCAGGGTGGTCAGCGGGCTGTTGAGCGGCTGATCGTCCTTGGCCGGCGCAGCCTTGGCCGGTTCTGCCTTGACCGGCACGGCCTGGGTGCCGTCCTCGTTGATATCCTGTTCCGACTTCGCCGCTTTGCCCTTGGAAACCATGTGCGGGTGCCCCGTGTACCTTGATGGCCTGCGGCAAACGCGATCGGACTGGGCCGGGATCAGGTCTGGCGCAGGCGGTTACTTCTTGCGGCCGAAATCGACCGTGACGACATTCGAGCCGTCGTCGCTGCGTTCAACGGCGGGCTTGTCGGAAGTTTCCCCGGGGTTTGCGGAAGAATCGTTTTCCGCGTCCTCGTGGATGTCATCGTCCATCTCGTCGGCCGCCTGGAACTGCAGGCCGAAATCCACCGCGGGATCGACAAAGGCCGTGATCGCGCGGAACGGGATGACCAGCGTTGACGGCACCTGGTTGAAGCTCAACCCGACAGAGAAGGTATCTTCCTCCACCTTGAGGTCCCAGAACTTGTTCTGGAGCACGATCGTCATCTCGTCGGGAAAGCGTTCTTTCAGCCGGTTGGGGATCGATACCCCCGGTGCCCCGGTGCGGAACGTGATGTAGAAATGGTGCTGGCCGGGAAGCATCCCGCCGGATGCCTCCACCTGGCCCAGGACGCGGCCTACCACGGCGCGCAGGGCTTCCTGCACGATTTCGTCATAGGGGATCAGGCTGTCGGGCGTTTCGCTCATATGCAGCACAACTGGCGCTGGCACGGGCGCGGGTCAAGAGGGAGTGATTGATTCTCGCATATCCGGGCGTATAGGCATGGCCCATGCGCACCGGATCGATCACCCGCACCACCGCCGAAACCGATATCAAGGTCAGCGTCAACCTGGATGGCACCGGGTTCTATGACGTGAACACCGGCATCGGCTTTCTCGATCACATGATCGAGCAGTTCTCGCGCCATTCGCTGATCGATGTGACGCTGTTCGTGAAGGGCGATCTTCACGTGGACGAGCACCACACCGTGGAAGACAGCGCGATCGCGCTGGGCCAGGCGATCGGCCAGGCGCTGGGCGACAAGAAGGGCATCACCCGCTACGGTTCGACCTATGCCCCGATGGACGAGGCGCTGGCCCGTGTCGCGCTGGATATTTCCGGCCGCCCGATCCTGGTGTGGAAGGCCGCGTTCAGCCAGCCGCGCCTGGGCACGATGGACACCGAGATGTTCGAGCACTGGTTCCAGTCGATCTCGCAGGCCGCCGGCATCACGCTGCACATCGAGTGCCTCTATGGCACCAACAACCACCATATCATCGAAGGCATCTACAAGGGCTTTGCCCGCGCCATGGCACAGGCCATCGCCATCGATCCGCGCAAGGCCGATGCCGTGCCGTCGACCAAGGGCATGCTCGGTGGCTGAACGGCTGGCCCTGATCGACTATGGCGCCGGCAACCTGCGCTCTGTCGCCAATGCGCTGAAAGTGGCTGGCGCGGAAAACGTCATCGTCACCGCCGATCCTGATGTGGTGCGCCGCGCCGATCGCATCGTCTTGCCTGGTGTGGGCGCCTATCGCGCCTGTGCCACGGCGCTGCGCGGCGTTGTCGGCATGATCGACGCGCTGGAAGAGCGCGTGCTGGCCGATGCCGTGCCGTTCCTGGGTATTTGCGTGGGCATGCAATTGCTCGCCTCGCGCGGGGTGGAGCATGGCGTGACCGAGGGGCTCGACTGGATCGCGGGCGAGGTGCGCCTGATCGAGCGGACCGATCCGGCGATCAAGGTGCCGCACATGGGCTGGAACGATGTGTCGCCCATGCACCACGGCGATGGCGCCAGCCTGATCCGGGGTGGGGAAGCCTATTTTCTGCACTCGTATCACTTCGCGGCCGATGACGGCGCGGATGTGGCAGCGATGACCGACCATGGCGGCGGCCTGGTGGCGGCCGTGGCGCGCGACAATATCCTGGGCGTGCAGTTCCACCCCGAAAAGAGCCAGGCCTATGGCCTTGGCCTGTTGTCGCGCTTCCTCGGCTGGCAGCCCTAAGCCGAAAAGCCTGAGCCACCCAGCCTGAGCCGTACAGCCCCGCCAAAGGGGCAGGGCGCGGAACCAGCCGCGCCGCGAGGCTTTCCCTTTCCTGACACCGGCAGGAAAAGGACGCATCATGGCAACAGGTTACGCGGCAACCGGCGGGGCAGCGGGGCATACCGCGCAAACCCCGTTGACCGGACGGCGCATCGCCATCACTGGCGGCACCACCGGCATTGGGCGCGCCACGGCACTTTTGCTGGCCGGTGAAGGCGCGCAAATCTTTACCTGCGGACGCGATCCTGAGCACCTGGGCGATTGCCTTGCCGCCGTGCGCAATGCTGGCGGCACGATCGACGGCCTGGCGCTGGATCTGGCGCATGAAGGCGCGGTCGATCGCTTTTTCGGCGCCGCCGAGCAGGCAATGGGCGGGATCGACGTCGCGGTCATCAACGCGGCGGTGCCGGCCTCGGGGTTGACCGAAATGGACGAGGCCGGATTGCGCTATGCCATCGCGGCCGATTTCACCGCCTATCTCGTCTCGGCCTGGCGGGCGGCGGCGGCCCTGTCGGGCAAGAATGGCGATATCGTGCTCGTCGGCTCGATGAGCGCACACGTGCTTGGCGGCCATTCCACCGTCTATGCCGGGATGAAAGCCGGCATTGCTGGCTTTGCCGAGGCGCTGCGCCGTGAAATGGGCGGCAAGGGCGTGCGGGTCGGCCTGGTCGAGCCGGGCCTGGTTGGCACCGATTTCCAATATCCCGATATCCCGGCCGACAAGCAGCGCGCGATGATCGCGGACGAAAAGATGCTGCGCGCCGAAGATATCGCCGTCGGCATCCATTATTTCCTCACCCAGCCGCGCCGCACCGTCGTGCAGCAGCTGGTCATTGTTCCCAGGGTCAACGAAGAATGAAATTTCCCCACGACCGACTGGTCATCACCCCCCACGTCATCGATCTGTCGCGCTCGCCGCTGGCGGGCCATTTCGATGCGGAAACCTTTGTGCTCGGGGCGTTCAATCCCGGTATGACCACACTGCCCAATGGCAACGTCCTCCTCATGGTGCGCGTGGCCGAGGCGCTGCGCGAGCCGATCCGCGATGGCAAGGTGCACGCGATCCGCTGGGATGGCGATGGCCGGCTTGTCGGCGGGCAGCCGTTCGGGCGCTTCGTACTCGACGCCTGGCCGCTGGAACTGGCTGATACGCGCGATCCGCGCAAGTTCATGGTGCCCGGCGGCGGCTGGAAAGTCATGGCGCTCACCTCGCTATCGTGGCTGCTGCCGGTGGAAATGACGCCCGATGCCATGGAAATCGTGGCGATCCACTATGACAAGGCGATCGCGCCGGCCGGGCCGTGGGCCTGCTATGGCGTGGAAGACGCCCGCATTTCCCGCGTCGCCGACGGGCAATACCTGATGACCACCTGCTCGGTCAGCCCAGAACGGCATTCCACCACGCTCTACAGCTCTGCCAATGGCCTCGACTGGACGTTCGAGGGCCTGGTGCTCGATCACCAGAATAAGGACATGCTGATTTTCGAAGGCCTGGTCGATGGGGCCTATTGGGCCCAGACGCGGCCCCTGGGCGATCTGTGGTTTGCCTATCCGCCGGGCAGCCCGTTCCGCGCCGGCCCGTCGATCAACCTGGCAACATCGCCCGATGGCCGGCACTGGAAGCCCCATCTTTCGCCGCACATCCGCCCGCGCGTCGATCGCCCGGCCACGGCCCGGATGGGGGGCGGCGCGCCGCCGATCCTGACGGAGGTGGCGGGCCAGCGCGGCTGGCTCAGCCTGTGGCACGGGGTGGAGCCCAAGGAAATCGTCGGCATCTACCGCACGTTCTGGTTGCTGCTCGACGAAGCCGATCCCACCCGCATCCTGGCCGAAGGAGAGGTGCCGCTGCTCGAGCCCGAACCGGCACTGACCCAACCGCTCGAAGACCTGCTCTATCTGCGCGATGTGGTCTTCACCACCGGGGTAATCGACCAGGGCGATCGCTTCATCATCGCCTCGGGCGAGGCGGACTTGGCCTGCCGCATCACCCATGTACCCAAGAATGCGTTGGGGTAAGGTGCGCACACGGTCTGGCGAAAAAGTGCCTGATCCCCCTCCTCTTCAGAGGAGGGGGTCGGGGGGTGGTGGATGCGTTGCGCACGGCATGGCACCACCCCCAACCCCTCCTCTGAAGAGGAGGGGAGAAAGCTGTTCCGTTCCATTCCCCTCAATCTCTCAAACCGCCCCGGCACCAAGCGTGAGCCACGCAAAACCCGTTGGACATGGCCGCGTGCGATGCTAGGCGCGCGGCCATGATCGTATTTCCCGCCATCGACCTCAAGGGAGGTCAGGTCGTCCGCCTTGCAGAAGGCGATATGGATCGTGCCACCGTCTATGGCGATGATCCCGCGCATCAGGCCGGGCTGTTTGCCCAGGCGGGTTCGCAATACCTGCACGTGGTCGATCTCGATGGCGCATTCGCGGGCGAGGCGCGCAATGCCCGCGCGGTGGAAAGCATTCTCAAGGCCTTTCCCGGCCATGTTCAGCTGGGTGGCGGCATCCGCAATGCCCGCGCGGTCGACGGCTGGTTCGATCTGGGCGTCTCGCGCGTGGTGATCGGCACCGCCGCGCTGAAAGACCCGCAGTTCGTCAAGGACATGGCCAAGGCCTATCCCGGCGGCATCGTCGTGGCGGTGGACGCGCGCGACGGCATGGTCGCCACGGCTGGCTGGGCCGATGTGTCCGACGTGTCGATCGCCGACATGGCCCGCCGGTTCGAGGATGCCGGCGTCGCCTCGCTCCTGTTCACCGACGTGGGCCGCGATGGCCTGCTCAAGGGTTGCAACATCGAGGCGACGGTCAACCTGGCGCGCGCCACGCGGCTGCCGGTGATCGCCAGCGGCGGCGTGAAAGGCATTGATGACATCGCCATGCTCAAGGTGCATGAAGCCGATGGCATCGAAGGCGTGATCACCGGCCGCGCGCTCTATGACGGGCGGCTCGATCTGGCCGCCGCGATCCAGATCGCGGAACGCTAAAGACTTGCACCAACGAAAGGCGCCTGTGTCATGACCGTCCGCGTCCGTGTCATTCCCTGCCTCGATGTGGCCGAAGGCCGCGTGGTCAAGGGCGTCAACTTCGTCGACCTGCGCGATGCCGGCGATCCGGTGGAGCAGGCCCGCGCCTATGACGCGGCCGGGGCTGACGAGCTGTGCTTCCTCGATATTTCCGCGACGCACGAAGGGCGCGGCACGCTGCTCGATGTGGTCGCCCGCACGGCCGAGGTGTGCTTCATGCCCTTGACCGTGGGCGGCGGCGTGCGTGCGGTGGAGGATGCCCGCGCGCTGTTGCTGGCTGGCGCCGACAAGGTCGCGGTCAATAGCGCGGCAGTGGCCCGGCCCGAACTGGTGCGCGAGATTGCCGAGAAATTCGGCGCGCAATGCGTGGTCGGCTCTGTCGATGCGCGGCGCGTGGGCCCGGGCAAATGGGAAATCTTTACCCACGGCGGGCGCAAGGGCACTGGCATTGATGCCCTGGTTCATGCCGAGCGGCTGGCCAGCTTGGGGGCGGGCGAACTGCTTGTCACCTCGATGGACGGCGATGGCACCAAGGCCGGCTATGACCTGGAATTGACCCGCGCGATTGCCGATGCCGTACCGGTTCCGGTCATTGCCAGCGGCGGGGTGGGCACGCTCGATCACCTGGTGGATGGCGTGACCAAGGGCCATGCCAGCGCGGTCCTGGCCGCCTCGATCTTCCACTTCGGCACCTATTCCATCGCCCAGGCCCACGCCGCGTTGCGCGCAGCCGGATTGCCCGCGCGAGGCTGAGAACCTCTGCCCCTCCGTCAGGCGGGGAGAATCTGATCCTCCCCATGGCATGGGGAGGGGGACCAGCCGCAGGCTGGTGGAGGGGCGGGGCAAGAGGCTTGACCCTCGGCCCGTGCCGTTCCATGCCGCGTGCCATGGACCAGAGCACGCTTGCCCGCCTCGAGGCGACCATCGCCGCCCGCCGCAGCGCCGATCCCGATGCCAGCTATGTGGCGCGCCTCCATGCCAAGGGGCTGGGCAAGATCGCGCAGAAAGTGGGCGAAGAAGGCGTGGAAACAGTCATCGCCGCGCTTTCTGGCAGCGCCGATGAACTGGTGGGCGAGGCTGCCGACCTGTTGTTCCACCTCATGGTCCTGCTGGGCGCGCGCGACGTGCCGCTGGCCCGCGTGCTGGCCGAACTCGACCGCCGCGAGGGCCTTTCGGGCCTGGCCGAAAAGGCCGCGCGCCCGCGCGATTGAGCGGCACTTCAGCCACGTGAACTATTCACGCTGCTGAAGCGTTTTGATTCCAGCCCCTTATCGAAAGCACAGTGCCATGCCGATCGATGCCACGCTGCCCTATGACGATCAGAACGTCTTTGCGAAGATCCTGCGCGGGGAAATCCCCTCCAGCAAGGTCTATGAAGACGATTTTGCGCTGGCATTCCATGATATTGCGCCCCAGGCGCCGGTGCATGTGCTGGTCATTCCCAAGGGCCCCTACGTCAGCTGGGACGATTTTTCCGCCCATGCCCCGGCGGACCTCATCGCCGGCTTTGTGCGCGCGGTGGGTACCGTAGCGCGCGATCTGGGTCTGGTGGAGCCGGGCTATCGCCTGCTGGGCAATGTCGGCGGGCACGGCGGGCAGGAAGTGCCGCATCTTCACGTGCATCTGTTCGGTGGCGCGCCGCTTGGCCCGATGCTGGCGCGTTAATCCTTTCGCACCGCAGCAAGATAGGGTAACACAATCGTGTCATTCCGTCGCAAGGCAGGCACGCTTCGCCTATGATTGGCCCGGAAATTCCCTCTGGTTGTCTTAACGGCACGGTCCATCGCCTGGGCCTGCGAGTCTATTACGAAGACACCGATCTTTCCGGCGTTGTCTATCATGCCAATTACTTGCGCTGGTTCGAACGCGCGCGATCCGATCTTTTGCGCCTGATCGGGATTGATCAGCGCGCCGCCCACGAAGCGGGCGAGGGCGCCTTTGCCGTGGCCGACATGGCCCTGCGCTATGCCAGCCCGGCCCGCCTGGACGATGGCATCGTGGTCGAATCGCGTCTTTCCGCACTGCAAGGTGCCAGCTGCACGCTGCTTCAGCAGGCGTTCAGGCACCAGAGCCTTTTGTGCGCCGCGCGGGTTCGCGTCGCCTTTGTCACGCCAGGCGGACGACCACGCCGTCTGCCGCCGTCCTGGCGCGATGCCTTTGCCGCCCTGATCGATCCAGCAATGGACCTTGAGAAAGCCTTCCCATGACCTTGGCCCTTCTAGCCGCCGCAGCAAGCGTGACTGCCGGCGCTCCTACCCGGCTTAACCCTGTTGCCCTGTTCCTGCATGCCGACATCGTCGTGCAACTCGTGATGAGCGCGCTGGTCCTTGCCAGCGTGTGGGTGTGGATGATCATCGTGTCGTTCAGCCTGCGCATGGCCGGCGCGTCGCGTCGCTCCACCCGCTATGAGCAGGGGTTTTGGGAAGCGCGCGATATCGATGCCTATCACAAGGAAAACGGCAAGGGCGACGTGCCCGCCGCCCGCGTGGTGACTGCCGCGCTGGCCGAATGGCGCCGCTCCACCGCGGGCAAGAATGTCGATCGCGAAGGCACCCGCCAGCGCCTGCAAGTGGCGATGGAAAGCGCCGTGGCGGCCGAGACGGATCGCCTGTCCGGGCGCCTCAACTTCCTGGCCACGGTTGGTTCGGTGGCCCCGTTCGTCGGCCTGTTCGGCACGGTGTGGGGCATCATGGACAGCTTCTTCAATATCGGCGCACAGGCCAATTCCTCGCTCGCGGTGGTGGCGCCGGGTATTTCCGAAGCGCTGTTTGCCACGGCGATCGGCCTGGTGGCGGCGATCCCCTCGGTCATTGCCTACAACCGCTTCAGCAACACGGTGAACCGCTTTGAAGCGCGCCTGTTCCGCTTTGCCGACCGGTTCCACGCCACCTTGAGCCGCGAACTGGAGCAGTAAGCCATGGCCATGAACCTGGGCCAGAGCAGCGGCGGGGGCGGGGGGCGGCGGCGCCGGTCGCGTGGGGCCCCGATGGCCGAAATCAACGTGACGCCGCTGGTCGACGTGATGCTGGTGCTGCTGATCATCTTCATGGTCACCGCGCCGATGCTCACCGCCGGCGTGCCGATCGATCTGCCTGACAGCAAGGCCGAGGCGCTGCAGGAAAAGAAGAACGAGATCACCGTGAGCATGGATGGCCAGGGCCGGGTGTTCCTGGATGATCAGGAACTGGCGCCGGGCGAACTGGCCGACCGGCTGGCGGCGGTGCAGCGCCCCAATGGCGAAGCACCGCTGGTCACGCTGCGCGCCGACAAGGCGCTCGACTATGGCCGCGTAATCGCGGTGATGGGCGAATTGAATGCCGCTGGTTTCAAGCAGATATCGCTGGTCAGCAATGGCGTGGGTGGTGGCGGTGAGCCGGCCGCTCCGGCGCCGGCAGCGGCCGCCGCACCGGCGGAAGGCCAGCCCTGACGCCCATGGCCACGCGCGATCCTCTTGACCAATCTCCCGCTGGTTTGCGCCGGGAAGAGAAGCTGGCGCTGGGCGTGGCGGTGGTGGCCCACGCTGCGCTGATCGCTGCGCTGACGCTGTCGCCGCCGGGCAAGTCGATCAAGCCGCCGCCCCAGCGCATGGTGGTGACCAT
>NZ_KE148332.1:3118-3598 GCF_000410615.1 Novosphingobium sp. B-7
CGGCCGGAACCCGTTTCTTCATCCCCGGAGATTTTCGCGTCGAGCAATTCCACCACTCCAGCCAACCGCAAAGGCAGTGGCGAATGGTGGAGCCTATCGGGATCGAACCGATGACCCCCTGCTTGCAAAGCAGGTGCTCTCCCAGCTGAGCTAAGGCCCCAAAAATCGCTTGGTCCTGCTCGCCAGCCCGTCAGTCGTGGCAAAGCCACGCCTTATGGCCTGGCATCGCCCCGCTGGCCGGTCTTGGCACTGGGCAAATTAGCTGCGCTAATTCGTCCTGTGCCTGCGACATGGTGGGCCGAGCAAGAGTTGAACTTGCGACCTCACGCTTATCAGGCGTGCGCTCTAACCACCTGAGCTACCGGCCCACGTCGAGCCAGGCTGGCCACACAGGCCGCCAAGCGGCGTTAGCCAGCTCAGGCAGGCAACATGGTCAAGACTGACCATGTTATCTCCGTTGATGAAGGGACATGAGGACGA
>NZ_APCQ01000706.1:0-1017 GCF_000410615.1 Novosphingobium sp. B-7
TCGAGGCGGGCCAGCGCTGCCTGCGCCACGGCCAGATCAAGCGCGAGCGGCTTTTCGCACAAGACCGCCAAGCCGCGCGCGGCAGCATCGAGCGTTTGCGGCGCATGCAGCGCGGTGGGGCTGGCGATCACCGTGCCGGCAAGGCCCGGATGATCGAGCGCCTGTTCGGGTGACAGCGCCAGCGCGCCGTGGCGATCGGCCAGGGCCTGGGCGGCGGCGGGATCGATATCGGCGACCACGGCCAGGCGCAGGCCGGGATGGCGGGCGATATGCGCGGCATGGACGGCGCCGATGCGCCCGGCGCCCAGCAGAGCGATTGTGTGCATGAGGCCTGGCGGTTCCTTTGGCGTGGCGGTTCCTTCGGCGTGTTCAGGCGCGTCTGTGCCGAAACTGGCGCGCCGGCACAAGAGCGGCACTGGCCAGAGCGCGCGCTTGGCGGCATAGCGGGGGCAACCTTCACCAGCCAGGGAAACGGCGCCGTCCATGAAGCCACTCGATGTCATCGCGATCGGCCGCGCCGGGGTTGATCTCTATGGCGAGCAGGTGGGCGGCCGGCTGGAAGACATGGCCAGCTTTGCCAAGTATGTGGGGGGCAGCCCGACCAACACCGCGATCGGCATGGCGCGGCTGGGCCTGCGCGCCGGGCTGATCACCCGCGTGGGTGGCGATCACATGGGCCGCTTCATCCGCGAGGAACTGGTGCGTGAAGGGGTGGACACGCGCGGCGTGCGCAGCGATCCGGCGCGGCTGACCGCGCTGGTCCTGCTCGGCATTCGCGAAAACGGCACCTATCCGCTGATCTTCTATCGCCAGGATTGCGCCGACATGGCGCTGTGCGAGGCCGACGTTGACGCCGCGTTGATCGCCCAGGCCGGCGCCGTGCTGCTGTCGGGCACGCATTTTTCCACGCCGCAGACCGCCGTCGCCAGCCGCCGCGCCGCGCAGCTGATGCGCGCACAGGGCGGGCGCGTGGTGCTCGACGTGGATTATCGCCCGGTGCTGTGGGATCTGGCGCCG
>NZ_APCQ01000707.1:0-9821 GCF_000410615.1 Novosphingobium sp. B-7
TACCAGTTCCAGCGTGTTGACTTCGCCGGTGGTGATCGGCGTTCCGGCATCGCCGCCGTAGACGCGGCTGTCGTAGAGTTCGGCGCCAAGCCTCAGCCGTCCGGTCCGATACTCGCCCGTTACGATCGTCCGGATGCTGACAAGATCGTCGGACTCGTTGAAGCCCGCTCGTGGCTGTCCGTCTATCACTTCGTATCGAAGGCGCGTGCTGCCACCGAGGCTGAGCCCGTCTTCGGCGAAGGCGGGAGTTGGAACAAGCAACAGGATCGAAAGAGAAATACGCTTCAAGCAAACCTCCTCATCCCCGCATGAGCGAAGACCAAAAGGCAACGCTTGAGCGCACGCTGCGCTTAGCCGGGAGGTCGCATCGCCCCGGTGGAATCAGCCTAGGTGGGTCGAGGGGCAGGCGCAAGCGAGTTGAATTTCGCGCCGTTAAATGGCAGCTTTGGGCGCAAAGCGGTCTCGCTGGCTCCTAGCTAGTCCGCGCACGCGCTGTTTATTCGAGTTGGGCAATGCGTTCGGTGCAAATGGTCTCGACAATTGCCTCCAGCCCCTCGACGCGGCTCCGCTTCGGATTGCCCCGATACGTCAGCGTCGAAGCATGATGCGGCCGTCGGCATACCCGCGGCTGGCGCACGACAGGAACTGATTCGAGCATCGTGCACAATCGGATATGGCCCGTTCACGGCCCGTCGCCACGCCGTCGGACCAGCGTATTTCCATGATTCCCCATCAGCCCGCCAAGGCCCCGAGGACCGAGATTAATCTCTATATTTACAGTGAGATATGCGCATGTCCCTTAGTCGGACCAGAGCGCGCATACGGTCCCGTGAGCGCCGTCACATAAATAACATAATGACAATCGTCATTTTATCTGCAAAGAGCCCGGCAGATAAAAGAAAACAGCCGTCACGTAAACTTGGTTCAGGGCGTGACACTCCTCAGGCGGGACGAGATGGAAGCATCGATAGAGGGAGAATAACGGTGATCAAGCAGCACGCGTTCGCGACGCGCCGTCGCAAGGCAATCCTCGGTACGACCGGTTGCATGATGGCCCTGACGGCCGTCCTGTATGCCGCCCCGGCCGTGGCGCAGGACGCAGAACAGGCGTCCGAGCAATCGGGCGACGGCGACATCATCGTGACGGCCAGCCGCCGCGAAGAAAGAGTCACCGATCTCCCGTTCAATATCTCTGCCTACGGCGGCGAACAGCTCGAGCGCGCCAACATCAGCAACATCGCGTCGCTCACGCGCCAGGTTCCCAACTTCAATATCATCGACGCCGGCGCGCGCACCGCGGCAGCCCAGATTCCGATTATCCGTGGGCTAAACGCGTCGCAGACGACCTCCAACGCTGCGCGCTATTTCCAGTCACCTGTCGGCTTCTACCTCGGCAACGCGCCCGTCACCGGGTCGCTGCCCCTCTACGATCTGTCGCGGGTAGAAGTCCTTCGCGGTCCGCAGGGCACGCTCTATGGCGCGGGCTCGCTGTCGGGTGCGGTCCGCGTGGTGCCGACCGAGCCCAGGCTCGGCGAAGTCAGCGGATCGGTGACCGGCTCGGTCGGCAAGCTTTCTCACTCGAAAGATCCCTCCTATGCCTTCGGCGGGATCGTGAACCTGCCCGTCGGCGACACGATCGCGATCCGCCTTGTCGCGAGACAGGAGCGCCAGGGCGGTTTTATCGATGCACGCGACGTGCTGAAGCGCCAGGGCGATAGCTATATCAACGGCGCGCCCGTTCTGGCGGACTCAACCGATGTCGCGAACAGCCCGGGGGTCTATTTCAACAAGAAGGATTATAACTACGCCGATACCACGTTCGCGCGTGCCGCGATCCGCTGGGAACCGACCGACGACTTCTCGGTAGGAATCGCTTATAACTTTGCCAAGTCCAAGGGCGTCGGCGGCAATATCGACAACGACAGCTTCGAAGGCGGTGCCTCACCGCTCGATCCCCGCATTCAACTCGAACCCACGGGTGAGTATGAGCGGTCGATCCCGATGCTGGAGCCTTGGAAGCGGCAGACGGAACTGGCGTCGCTCGATGCGAGCTACGACCTCGGCTTCGCCACTGTCTCGGCGACGGTTGCCTATGGCAAGACCCGCGGGCGCTCGTCCAACGATTCCACGGTCAGCCTGCTCGGTTCGCCCTTTGGTTTCTTCTACACCGGCGCGCCCGCCAATCCGCGAGCCGTCATTCCGGTCGCCAACAACGACCGCGACCGGTCGTGGACCGAGGAATTGCGGATCGTTTCGAAGGAAGGCGGCTTTATCGACTATACTGCGGGCGTATTCCTGCAGCAGCAGCGGCGCAAGATCGACCTGTTCGTCTATGCGCCCGGCGCCAGCGAGCAGAGCTTCGCCGCGGGTGGAAGCCGGACGCCGATCTATCACGGCTTTTTCGGCGAACCGGATGCAACCTATATCCCGACGCTCAGCGACGGGCTCGCCTACAGCCAGGTCACCTCGCAGCGGTTCCGCGAGGTATCCTTCTTCGGCGACATCACCCTTCATCTCACCGACGCCTGGTCGGTCACCGGCGGTGCGCGTGTCTTCAAGCAGAAATTCTCGTCCAACCAGGATTTGCTCATCACCCTGTTCGCGCCTCCCGGATCGCCCGAGGTCGACGGCGTCGGCGTGTCGCTTATCAATTCGGCCAGTTCGACCAAGGGAACCGACCAGATTTTCAAGGTGAACACCTCGTATAAGCTGGGCGGGAACGGACAGGTCTATGCGACTTTCTCGCAGGGCTTCCGTCGCGGCGGCGCAAACACCTTCTCGACCCCCGCGATCAACCCGATCATCTTCGAGCCCGACGCGCTGGTCGTCTACAAACCCGACCGCACCAACAATTTCGAGGTGGGCATCAAGGGATCGATGGCGCGCATCTACTATTCACTGAGCGCTTTCTATGTCGACTGGAAGAATCCGCAGATCGACCTGCAGACCCCCTACAACCTCTTCCCGGCGGTCGTGAATGGCGCGTCGGCCGAATCCAAGGGGTTCGAAATGGAGCTTTCGGGACCGGTCATGGACGGGCTGAGCTTCAATCTGGGCCTCGCCTATGCGCGGGCACGCCTCAGCAAGGACTTCGGCCTGCCCGCGGGCGATGGCGCCGGCAGTGAGGTGCCGAACGCCATCAGGGGCGTCAAGGGCGACCAATTGCCGGGCGCGCCCGACTGGAGCGGTGCAGGGTCGCTGACCTATACGCACGCGGCCGGAAAGGGTGAGATGACCTATAATCTCGGCTTCGATTTCCGCAGCGGAACATGGAACCAGCTCAAGAGCCAGAGCGCCAACACGCCTGCCAGCAAGCAGTCGGGCTATATCATGTTCAACGGCAGCATCGGCTATGCGATCGATGACTGGAACATCGAGCTTTACGGCACGAACCTGCTCGACAAGCGGGCGGTCTATGCGGCGAACCTGCGCACCCTCAACTCGATCGCAACGCTCGGGAACTGGGGCAATGCCTATTCGGTCTCGCGCCCGCGCGAAGTCGGGATCCGCCTGACCAAAAACTGGTAGTGGCAAATGCTGCCACGATCGGCTCGGAGGCTACGGCAGGCAGAGCCCCCTTTTGGCGGCTATCCTACGAACGGCGCGCGTCGAACGCGCGCCGTCCTATCTTTCCTCCGGACCGTTTCGCGCCCTGAACGGATCGATACCTCCGGCCTCCAGCAGGTCGAGCAAGGGCCGGAGATGCCGCTCATAATTGCGCCACCGGCCGGCGGCCGTCCGGTAGATGGGGCGACGAATCTGGGCGGCGCTGGCGGTAGCGGACGCCGTCTTGTTCCTTTCGATCCGCACCATCGCATCGTCCCATGCGATACCCATGTGCCCGGCGATCTTGCGACCGTTCCTTTCCGGCTCGCTGACGACATTCTCATAAGCGACCTCCAGCAATTGCGGACCGAGCACCTTTCGCCAATGATCAAGCAACTCGCTGTAGGCGAAATAATAGGCTGCAAGATCACCGAACGAATAGCTGAACGGGTACGCACTTCCGAAAAGCGTCGAATACATGGCGAACAGATTATCCGCGGGCGCGCGATTGACGAGCAGGGTCCGGGCGCAAGGCAAGGTGAGCCGGACCGCACCGGCATAGAGATAGTTGAACGGCAGCTTTTCGAGGATGATGTCACCTGCAGCGGGCGAGCCCGCGCGTCGCGCATAGCCTGCCAGCACGCGCGCGCCATTCGCCCCGGCGACGCGCTCGAAGACATCGGCCCCGGTCGCCGCCGCACCTTCACCCAGCGCTCCGAGCAGATTATCGGTTTCGCCATTGCTCCGCGCGCGCGGACTACCAGTCAGTATGCGTTCGATCATCGTCGTGCCAGAGCGCGGCAACCCGACGATGAAGCCATAGGCGGGAGGGGTCAGCCCGGGCGCCAGCGCAAGGCGTCCGGCATCGAAGCTCTCGATGATCCGTCGCAGCTTCGCGACGTCGTCGGCAACCTCATAGCTGAGCGTCTGCCTTCGCACTGTCGCGCCGCAAGAGAAATGGTGGAAAGCGGCATCATAGTCGCCAAGGTCTTCATATTCCTTCCCCAGCGCATAGTGCAAAGAGATGATTGCCGGCGGAGCTGGCGCCCGTTCCAGCATGCCCTGCAAGGCTTCGACATGATTGCGATCCACGGTCTGGGTACGAAGCACCGACCGGAGCAGCGCCGCCTCATACGCTCCCGGCGACAGACGCAGCGCCTGGTCGCAGGCAGCTTCCGCCGCCTCGAGCTGGCCGATCGTCCGTTCACCGGCTGCCAGGTTATACCAGGCGAGCGGATCGTCCGGCCGTGCGTCGACCACCCTGGCATAGCAGTCACGCGACAGCTGGTGCGCACCCGCCGCGAACGCCGCGAAACCAAGGGCCTCATCGTCCTCGGCGGTTCCAGCCGGCATGGCAGCGAGCCGATCGAGCAGCGCGGCGGCCTCGCCATGACGGCCGAGCGCGCACAGCGTCTGCACCGCGATCGCATGCTCCTTCGATGCGCAGCGCCGCGCGCGCGCCTGGTCGAGGTGTGCAGTGAGGGTCGCTTCCAGCTCGGCCTGCCTCGGATGCCCGCCGACACTCGTCATGATCGGCGTTCCATAAGAACTATTCGGGGCGGAGGGCCGACGCGTGCGCAAGCTTGAGCCGAAGCGGTATATTGCCGTGAAATCGCCGCCTTCGTTTTATCCATACGCTTGTCTTCTAAATTAATGTCATGGTGACGACAAGGCTTTGAAGCGGTGTTGGTGCAACCGATCGATATGCCTCAACCTGATAATGTGACGAGCGCGTGCGCGGCGCTCACCACAAAGTCCTGGCATTCGCGGCTACGCGTGGGTCGTCCGGGCGTGGTGGGCAACGGGCATCGCGCGCTTGCACGACGGCGAATTAAAGCTGGGTGTCACCGCGCGAGCGCCCTACGATCGATCAACGCAGCTTTGGAGACCTTCACAATCGATGACCAATTCTACCCCCGATGCACCCCCGCCGCGCGACATCAGCTCGGCCGATGAACGGCGGCTCGCGGTGCGCGACGCCGCAAGGCGGGTGATTGCCCGCGAGGGATTCGACTGTCCGCCGTCAGCGCCCATGGCACAGATTTGAGGTTGTGATTTAAGGAGGATCTGGGCTTCGTCGTAGTGACGAAGGAACGAAGATGAAGCCCAAATCCTCCTTGAAAAAATCGGGGCCGAAGGCCCCTGCCGAGCGGGTGGTGAAAGACATACGGCGTGCGACGCGCCGGCACTTCTCTGCGGAGGACAAAATCAGGATCGTGCTGGAAGGCCTGCGCGGCGAGGACAGCATCGCCGAGTTGTGCCGCAAGGAAGGCATCGCGCAGAGCTTGTACTACACCTGGTCGAAGGAGTTCATGGAAGCGGGCAAGCGCCGCCTGGCCGGCGACACCGCGCGTGCCGCGACCACCGGCGAGGTGCAGGGCTTGCGCCGCGAAGCCCGCGCCTTGAAGGAATGCGTGGCCGATTTGACGCTCGAAAACCGCCTGCTCAAAAAAAGCATGATTGCGGATGGGGGCGACGACGAATGAGGTATCCCGCATCCGAGAAGCTCGAGATCATCAGGATCGTCGAGCAGTCACATCTGCCGGCCAAACGCACGCTGGACCAGCTCGGCATCGCTCGCCGGACCTTCTATCGGTGGTACGACCGCTACCTCGAAGGCGGGCCGGAGGGGCTGGAAGATCGGCCATCGGCGCCAAGCCGGGCGTGGAATCGCATCGGTGATGACATCCGGAACCAGATCGTCGAGATGGCGCTGGAGACGACAGAACTATCCCCTCGAGAACTGGCGGGGCGCTTCACCGACGAGAAGCGCTACTTCGTGTCGGAAGCCACGGTTTACCGCCTGCTCAAGGCCCATGATCTTATCACCAGCCCGGCCTATGTCGTGATCAAGGCCGCCGATGCGTTCCACACCAAGACCACCCGACCGAACGAGATGTGGCAGACCGATTTTACCTACTTCAAGATCATCGGGTGGGGCTGGCTGTATCTGTCGACCGTGCGCGACGACTTCTCGCGCTACATGATCGCCTGGAAGCTGTGCACCAACATGCGCGCCGAAGACGTGACCGACACCCTGGACCTCGCCCTGGCGACTTCCGGCTGCGACAGCGCCACGGTGCTGCACAAGCCCCGGCTGCTCAGCGACAATGGTCCGAGCTACATCGCGGGCGAACTGGCCGAATATATCGACGCCAACAAGATGACCCATGTCCGCGGTGCCCCGATGCACCCGCAGACCCAGGGCAAGATCGAGCGCTGGCACCAGACCCTCAAGAACCGCATCCTGCTCGAAAACTACTTCCTGCCCGGTGACCTTCAGGCCCAGATCGAGGTCTTCGTCGAGCACTATAATCACCGCCGATACCATGAAAGCCTCGGCAACGTGACGCCCGCCGACGCCTACTTCGGCAGGGCGCCGGCCATCATCAAACAGCGTGAAAGGATCAAACGACAGACCATCGAACATCGGCGCTTGCCGCACCGCATGCTCGCCGCTTACCATCAACCCCCAGACGAGGCCCGCACACCGCTAATTTACGCCGCGAGTTGTGCCGAATGTTCTGACGACGGACAGACCGGACGATCGAGATAGAAATAAGCGAGCGCGAGGCGCGTGTGGTCGAAGTCCGATAGAAAAGCCTTCGCCCGCTCGAACATCGCAGGTGTAAGGCGCGCGGCAACATTCGGCGTGGTGCACAGGATCACGTGCCCCGCCCCTATCGTCCGCCCGTCGGCCAGCTTGGCGCCCGTCACCGCATCGCCGGTCGTCAGAAGCTCGCTCACTTCGGCATTCAGCATAACCGGAACCAATTCGGCCAGCTTCCGCGGAAGCGCGCGATTCCCGCCACGAAAACCGTAGTGTTTGGGTTGCTTGAGGTTGCTACGGAACAGCCGGATCGCGTCGAAGAGGCTGGTGTGTTCCAGCGCGGTTCCCGCGTTCCCGTAACACATCGGACGGACGATGAAGTCCATGAACTTCTCGCCGGCCCAGGCGAAGCCCTCCGCAGCGGTGATATCGTCATATTCCTCGATGCAGCGATCGAGGCCGTAAGTTGGAAATGCTTTGCCCATCGTCGAATACTGAAGGGTTGCGCGCGCCAGATCGGCAGAACCACGGACGCCTAGAGCGCGCACCAAGTCCGTTTCGCTACTGATGACGCGCGACTTTCCCTTCTTGTCGATATATTGGACAATCTCCGGGCCCTCCTCGATCAGCTCGCTCGTCATCCCGATCTCGTCGAGCAGTTTCGAAGCCTGGCTGTAGGTTGACAGGAAATATTGCTGGCCGACCTCGACAATGTCGCCATTTCTTTCGCGCGTCATGATACGCCCGCCGACATAGTCCGATGCCTCGAGTACGACCACACTCCGCCCGGCTTTCTGGACTTCGTAGGCGGTAGCGAGGCCTGTTATACCGCCCCCGACAACTACCACATCGGCTTGGGTGACATCGGAAACGATAGGCATGTTACTCTCCTCGAATGCCGGACGTCGAAAAGCTACGTCGGCAGGGGTGACTGCATGTTTGCATTTTACGTAACACGGGTATTTATAAAAGCAAGGCAGTTGATGACAGCCGGCTGATCTCCGCGCATCGGCTCTGAAAAGCCGGCTCACGATCGGGCTGAAGGAAGGGGCTGGCAACAGGCAGGATTGCCAGCGATGCAGGTCGTCGGCGACCAGTTACCGGTTGCGCAATTCTGACGTCGCATTATCATGACATGCGACGTGTAATTTCTCACGCGGCCTCTGGCGCTCGATGGCTCCCCGATGCGAGCGGAGTGAAAGCGAGCCGGGTCACAGAAATGCCATGTGTCCCGACCCGTAAAAAGCGATCCCTTCTATTGTCACACTTTCATTCGGTGACCGGTCCAATGCCTCGAACCGATCCGTCGGCAACAAACGGGCTTCCCGACTGGCGGGCTATCCGGCGACGCGGAGGTACATAAGAATGCAAACCCGATCCGGTACCGCACACGACAGCCGCACAGTTCCGGACAAATCCCGCTGGGGCGTGGCCGCTATCCTCTTTTTCGGTCTCGCGTGCCTCTTCGGAATTGCTCTGTTCGGATTCATTATCCTCGCGCAGCCGATGGCGCACGAGCGCGGATGGTCGGCCGCCCAGACCGGCGCTCTCGTTTCCGCGATGTGGCTGGCTTCGCCGCTCGCGCTGTTCTGCGCGCCGATCATCGAACGCGTCGGGGCACGGCGGCTGTTCGTGGCAGGTCTCGTAATTCTTGCCATAGCCTTTGGCTCGGTCGTTCTCGTATCAAGCTTCTGGCAACTTTACTTGTTGCGGCTTGCCATGGGAGTCGGGAAGACCCTGTGCGCGGTTTCAGTTCCGGTCATTGTGACGCGGCACTTTTCCGAGCGCTTCGGGACGGCGATGGCGATCGTGTGGAGCGGCGGTGCCGTCGGCGGCCTGGCCTTTTCACCCCTTACGGAGTTTCTTATCTCTCATCTAGGTTGGCGCGGGACAACGCTTGTTCTCGCTTGCCTGCTCTTGGTGGCGGCGCTGACCGTCTCCCTCAATCGCGATTCTTCCCCGACCGACCGCCTCGTTGCCGGGGGATCAACGGACGTGGCAAGTATCAGCGCTCCTGGCGGCGAAGCTCGGGAGAACGGTCACATCGGATGGAAGGAGATCGTTGCAATCGATTGGGTCGTGGCGAGTCCGATGATCTTGGCGGTCATTATTCAGGGCATGGGCGCTATCATCCTGACATCGCAATTGCCGGTGTTGATGGTGAGCGTTGGTCACACCCCCGCCTTGGCGGCGACGATTCTGGGACTCAGCGCGGCCGGGGCGGTGGCGGGCAATCTGATAACAGGTTGGATGCTCGACCGGTACAGGACATTCTGGGCCAGCCTTGTCTTTGGAGCATCCTTGTTCCTTGGCCTTGCGGGGTTCTGGCTCGTCGGATCGAATGCACCTCTGGCGATCATTGGCGGGCTGATCCTCGGCAGCGCGGTGGGGGCTGCGGAAATCCTCTATATCATCACGGTAAAGCGTCAGTTCGGGACGCGACTTTATGCCGTGACTTATGGAGCATGGAGCTTCTCCTATCAGCTTGGCTATGCCCTTGGCGGCGGCGCAGGAGGATATATCTACGAGGAAGCTGGCGGCAACGCTTTGCTGCTGTTGATCGGCTGCCTGTATGTACCGGCATTTGTCGTCGCGGCTCTTCTCAAAGAACGGCGCGCGGAGGACTAGTTGGGGCCTCTCCGTCTGCGGGGCCAACAGCATGGTGCCACAATCGAGACATTTGACTAATATAATAACTCCTGTAATGGCTCTGTTGCAAAGATTG
>NZ_APCQ01000709.1:0-241 GCF_000410615.1 Novosphingobium sp. B-7
TTGAAAAATGAAGATGTTAACATAAGGAAGTCGCAAATGAGCGACTAAGTAGTTCTTTGAAAACTGAACGAAACAAACAACGTGAAACGTCAATTTTTATTTTAGATGCTAGACAAACTAACTTTATTGGAGAGTTTGATCCTGGCTCAGGATGAACGCTGGCGGCGTGCCTAATACATGCAAGTCGAGCGAATGGATTAAGAGCTTGCTCTTATGAAGTTAGCGGCGGACGGGGGAGGAA
>NZ_KE148333.1:0-27734 GCF_000410615.1 Novosphingobium sp. B-7
CGTGATCGAACTGCTCGAAAGCTTCACCGGCACGCCGCGCTCCACGTTTCACGAAGCAGCCGCGCCCGTGGCGCTCGACAGCGCGCCGGCCGACGATGCGCCGGCCGATATCGTCGCGCTGCTCGGCACCGCGCCGGTTGGCGTGGATGAACTGGTGCGGCTGAGCGGCGCGCCGGCCGGATCGGTGCAACTGGCGCTGATCGAACTGGAACTGGCCGGGCGCCTGCTGCGCCATGCCGGGGGGAGGGTGTCGCTTGCCTGAACGCCTGCCTGAACGCACGCCTGAACCGTCGCTGAAAATCGGGGGCTTGACGCCACCGTCCAACCGCCCCCACCCTCATACGCACGTATACGCGTAAGGACGTTTTGCCAGTCGCCATGCAGCTTGTCATTGTAGAATCCCCGGCCAAGGCCAAGACCATCGAGAAGTACCTTGGCCCCGGCTACAAGGTCCTGGCCTCTTACGGCCATATCCGCGACCTGCCGGTCAAGGACGGGTCCGTGCGCCCGGACGAAGACTTTGCCATGGATTGGGAGCTGTACGGCGACAAGCAATCGCGCGTGAAGGCGATCACCGACGCCGCCAAGGAGGCCGACGGCCTGATCCTGGCGACTGACCCTGATCGCGAAGGCGAGGCCATCTCCTGGCACGTGCGCGAACTCCTGGCCAAGCGCCGTGCGCTGCCCAAGAATGTCTCGCGCGTAACGTTCAACGCCATCACCAAGCCGGCGGTAACCTCGGCGATGAAGGCGCCGCGCGAGCTGGACCAGGATCTGATCGATGCCTATCTGGCGCGCCGCGCGCTGGATTACCTGTTCGGCTTCACCCTTTCGCCGGTGCTGTGGCGCAAACTGCCCGGCGCCAAGTCGGCCGGGCGCGTGCAGTCGGTGGCGCTGCGCCTGATCGTGGAGCGCGAGCGCGAGATCGAGACGTTCAAGGCGCAGGAATACTGGTCTGTCGCCGCGCGGATGGAGCACGATGGCACGCCGTTCGTGGCGCGCCTCGTCAAGTTCGATGGCAACAAGCTCGACCGCCTGTCGCTGGGCGAAGAAGGCAGCGCGCTGGCCGCCAAGGCCGCGGTGGAAGCGGGCACGTTCCGCGTCGAAGAGGTGGACGTGCGGCCTACGCGGCGCAATCCCTCGCCGCCGTTCACCACCTCTACCCTGCAACAGGAAGCGGCGCGCAAGCTGGGCTTTTCGGCCAGCCACACCATGCGCGTGGCGCAGACGCTGTATGAAGCGGGCGCCATCACCTATATGCGTACCGACGGCGTGCAGATGGACCCCAGCGCCATCGATGCGGCGCGCCGGGCGATCTCCGACCGCTATAACGGGCACTTCCTGCCCGAAAAGCCGCGCCACTATGAAACCAAGGCCAAGAACGCCCAGGAAGCGCACGAGGCGATCCGGCCCACCGATTTCACCCGCGATCACTATGGCAGCGGTGACGAGGCGCGGCTTTACGACCTGATCTGGAAGCGCGCGCTGGCCAGCCAGATGGCCTCTGCCGCGATCGAGCGCACCACGGTGACGCTGCGCGAAGGCACCGGCCGCCACGAGCTGCGCGCCACCGGCCAGGTGATCAAGTTCCCCGGGTTCCTGGCCGTCTATGAAGAAGGCCGCGACCAGAAGGCCGACGGCGACGACGAGGACGGCAACCTGCTGCCGATGCTCAACAAGGGCGATTGCCCGGTCAAGCACGGCGTTGACGCCACGCAGCACTTCACCCAGCCGCCGCCGCGCTATTCCGAAGCCAGCCTGGTCAAGCGGCTGGAAGAGCTGGGCATCGGCCGCCCGTCGACGTATGCCGCCACGCTGCAGGTTCTCAAGGACCGCAACTATGTGCGGACCGAGAAGAACCGGTTCTTTGCCGAGGAAAGCGGGCGCATGCTCACCGCGTTCCTCGAACGGTTCTTCGAGCGCTATGTCGCCTACGAATTCACCGCCGGCATGGAAGACGAACTGGACGATGTTTCCGGTGGCCGCGCCGCGTGGAAGCAGGTGCTGGCCGAATTCTGGCGCGACTTCAAACCCAAGTCCGACGAGGTCATGGAGAAGAAGCCCAGCGAGGTTACCGCCGAGCTGGACGTGTTCCTGGAAGACTATCTCTTTCCGCCGCGTGCTGATGGGCACGATCCGCGCGAATGCCCCAAGTGTGGCGCTGGGCGGCTCTCGCTGCGCGGTGGCCGTTTCGGCGCGTTCATCGCCTGCTCCAACTATCCCGAGTGCAAGTTCACCCGCAAGTTTGCCCAGCCGGGCGGCAATGGCGAGGGTGGTGACGGCGAAGAAACCGGGCTGGGCAAGGATCCCGACACCGGGCTTGAAGTGACGCGCCGCACTGGCCGGTTCGGTCCCTATATCCAGTTGGGTGAGGGCAAGGAGGCCAAGCGCGCCTCGATCCCCAAGGACATTCCCGAGCTGGATCTGGAATGGGCGCTCAAGCTGCTCAGCCTGCCGCGCGAAGTGGGCGTGCATCCCGAAAGCGGCAAGCCGATTACGGCCGCGATCGGGCGCTATGGCCCCTATCTGGCGCATGACGGCAAGTATGCCCGCCTCAAATCCACGGCCGAAGTGTTTGACACTGGCATGAACGCGGCGGTGGTGCGCCTGGCCGAGGCAGCCAGTGGCGCGGGCGGACGCGGCGCGCGTACGGCGGCCGAGCCGCTCAAGACCTTCGGTCCTCACCCTACCTCTGGTGGTGAAATCAAGCTGATGGCTGGGCGTTATGGTCCTTATGTCACCGATGGCACCACCAACGCCACGCTGCCGCGCGACAAGCAGCCTGAAAGCCTGACGCCCGCCGAGGCCATTGCGCTGATCGACGAGCGCGCCGCGAAGGGCCCGGCCAAGGGCAAGAAGAAAGCACCCGCCAAGAAGGCTGCCGCGCCCAAGAAGGCGGCTGCCAAGAAGGAACCAGCGGCGAAGAAGGAACCGGCGGCCAAGAAGGCGCCTGCTGCCAAAAAGGCCCCGGCGCGCAAGAAGGCCGCGGCGGAATAGCCCTGTGCCGGGGCGGGCACGACCATGCCCGCCCCTCCCGCTACCGGGGGCGATAAAGCGCGTAGCGTTCCTGCCCCAGTGTGATCTCGGCAAAGCGGATGTAGCCTTGGGCCAGCGCCTGGGCCATGATCGTGCGCGTGGTGTGGTTGGGCAGATAGAGGTCTTCGGGCGCGCTTTCCGATACCTGTACCACGTCGGGCCGGGTGGCCATGATGCGGCGCACTTCGGTTGCCGGGTCTGCGCCGATCGCCGGGCCTTCGGTCCAGGTGTTGAGATGGTTGGGGAAGGCAAAGCGCGTCGGCACGCAGGCGCCCACGCCCCGATAGAGCGCCGGCACGCCATCGAACTGGAAATAGCAGCCGCGGTTCACGGCGCTGCGGATCACTGCAGTGGCGCGCTGAAATTGCTGCGCCGTGCCGTGGTTCTGGACCGCGCCAGCCATCACCACGACGCCGCCGATCGCGCTCGCCAGGATCAGGAAGCGCCCACTCCACCGCGCCTGCCACGGCTGCCCCGCGCGCGCCGCAGCCGCCAGGCCAGGGGCCGACAGCACGGCAAGCGGCGCCACCAGTGGCCCGGCATAGTGATCATACCAGGTGCCGAACAGCAGGAAGCCCAGCACCGCTGCCCCGGCCCACAGGCTTAGCAGGCGATAGGCGAGCGCGCGGCGTTGATCATCCCACCCGGCGCGGCGCAGGGGATCGAACGCGATGCACAGCACGAACGGCGACAGGCCGGCCGACAGCTTGAGCAACCGGCGCCAGCTGGGCGCGCCATCGGGCAGGCGTTCCAGCACCGAGGTGAAATTGGCGAAGACGAAGGCGTGCGCCTGGTCGATCGCGGCATAGCTGCCCAGCACCAGCACGGTTGGCGCCAGGGCGATGGCGCACCACACCATTGCTGCGCCGGCCAGCCGGGGGAGGGGCCAGCCTACCCTGCGGCCCAGTGCCAGCAGCATGATGCCGATCGCCAGGCCCTCGAACACGGCGGCATACTTGATCTGCAGCGCCAGGCCGATCAGCAGCATGATCACTGCGCCTTGCCGCAGCAGATCGGTGCCATCGGCGCGTTGCCATGCGCGCAACAGCAACAGCGCCGCCAGTGCCACCAACGGATTGTAGAACACGGGCGATTGGCCCAGCGCGCAATTGAACGCGGGCAT
Source organism: Novosphingobium sp. B-7 (assembly GCF_000410615.1). Taxonomy (NCBI): domain Bacteria; kingdom Pseudomonadati; phylum Pseudomonadota; class Alphaproteobacteria; order Sphingomonadales; family Sphingomonadaceae; genus Novosphingobium; species Novosphingobium sp. B-7. The sequence continues at coordinate 4,160 of NZ_KE148333.1, forward strand.
GGCGCAGAGATAGACCAGGCCTGCCAGCCAGGCGCCACGCGGCGAGGCCAACTCCAGCGCCAGGCGCCGCACGACCAGCGCCGCGGCCGCCGTGCTGGCAATGCCGCATACCTGATAAGCCAGCACGGGATCGCCCGGCAGGCTCACGAACAGCCGATAGAGCGCAAAGAGGCCCAGTGGCTTGCGGTCCCAGATATCGATGAAAGGCACCGCGCCATGCGCCCAGCGATCGGCCATGAAGAGATAGAACTCTTCATCGACGTGGACGAGCGGATTGCCCAGCAGCATCAGTCGAAAGACGAGGGCAAAGCCAAAATACTCGGCAAAGAGACGAGCGTATTCGATCCTGGCAGGCAGCGTTGATTTTGCCCAAACAGGATATTCTGGTCGCGATGCGATCAAGGACGGGCCAGAGATATCGATCATCGTTTATTTCCGAAATTTTCAGCTGTATTTATACAGGCTAAAGCTTCGGAAATTGGCTATCAAGCGCAGTGGTTGTTATTATCTCAATATAACGTTCAGCGTCGCGTTTAATGCGGATGGGCTATTATTGTCGCAATGCTGACACGTAATTGTTTCGGCCTGTCACCGTGCGGCAAACAGCGCGAATGACCGCGTGCCCAGCGTGATAGTGCGAATCCGCTGATAGTGCTGCGCCAGCGCCTGGAGCACGACAGCGCGGGTCTGCATGTTGGCGCCATAGGGGTTTGGCGCGGCGTCGATCACGACCGCGCCCGGGCGGCTGGCCATGATGCGTTCCACTTCGGCGGTGGGATCGATGCCCAGGGCATGTTCCTCGAACCGGGTGGAAAGATGCGCGGGAAAGGCAAAGCGCGTGGGCAGGCACGAATTTGTCGCGCTGTAGAGGGCGCTGTCGCCTTCGTAGACATAGAGGCAGTGGTTGGCGTCGATATGGGGGCGAATGGCGGCGGCTGCCTCGTCCAGGTCGGTGGTGTCGCCAAAGCGGTGCGCCTGCACCGTCGTTGCGCCCAGGCCCGCGCCAAGGCCCACGACGAACAGCACGCGGCGCAGCCAGCCGGTGGGGCGGCAGCGGCCATCGAGGGCCGGGGCCGCCAGGATCGCCAGCGGCATCAGGGCAGGGGCGACGTAATGATCGTACCAGGTGCCCGGCGCCAGGAACCCGACGATCGCCAGGCCCAGCCACATCAGCACCGCACGCCGCACGATTTCGCTTTCGCTGCGGGGCAGCGCGATCCGCCAGCCCATCGCCAGCGCCACGTAGAACGGGATCAGCGCGGCCGCCACCTTGGCCAGGCGGAACGAGGCCTCACCCAGATCCTGGCCGCGGCCAAGAATGGACACTACATTGGCAATGAGGAACGCGCGGGCTTCACCATCTGCCGCATAGGCGGCAAAGACCAGTGCCGTGGGCAGCAGTGCCAGGGCAATCCACGCTGCGCCGGCGCCGGCCAGCCTTGGCCAACCCCAGCCGCGCCGCCAGCCGGCCCACAGCAGCATGAGGCCAAACCCGATGCCTTCGATCACCACGCTGGTCTTGATCTGCAAGGCAATGCCGATCAGAGCCATCGCCATGCAGCCGCGCGCCATCAGTCCAAAACGCTGCCCGGCGATGGTGGGCGCGGCCGTATCGGCCAGGGCACCGATCACCAGCCATGCCGCCGCGATCATCGGCAGGTCATAAAAGACCGGGGCCTGGCCCATGCCGCAATTGAACGCCATCAGGTAGATGAGATAGGCAAGCCCGGCAAACAGCGCGCCGCGTGGCCCGGCCAGGTGGCGGGCACAGCGCGCCAGAACCACTGCCGTGGCGGCGGCCGAGGTGATCGCCATGAGCTGGTAGGCCAGCACTCCATTGCCGGGAAAGGCCCGCGCCGCGCCATAGATAAGGAACAGGCCCAGCGGCTTGCGATCCCACAGATCGACGTAGGGGATCACCCCGTGCCACAGCCTGTCGCCCATCAGCAGGTAGAACTGCTCGTCTGCGTGAAACAGTGGATCGCCCAGCCACGGAGCGCGCAACACGAAGGCAACCAGGAAAAACACGGCAAAATTGCGCATTCGCGACAGTCCGATCCGATCCGGTCAGGGCAGGGCCGCAGCTGCGTTCTGGAGTTTACCCGGCGCGGCGACAACGCCCCTCGCGCACGGGTGTTCCGGATCGAGCACGGTGGCGCGGTCTGCGCATGGCGCGGCGGCGAAAACCGGCATGATGGCCAGGCCCGTCAGGTACGGCGGTGTCTGGTCAAACGCGGTCATCGGTCCCGTCCACATCCTTGCAGGCTGCGCCAGCCCCGGCGGCGGGTCAAGCGCCATTACTTCACCCAGTCGAGACCGATTTCCTCGTAGATTTCGCGGCTATCGGCCCAGTTCTCTTCCACCTTAACGTGCAGGAAGAGGTGAACCTTCGCACCAAGCAGGTTGGCCAGCTCTTTTCTGGATGCCTCGCCGATCGCCTTGAGCTTGGCGCCGCCCTTGCCCAGCACGATGCCGCGCTGGCTGTCGCGCGCGATCACGATCTGCTGATGGATTTCCACCGAGCCGTCGCGACGGTGCTGATAGCTTTCGGGACGCACCGCGCTGTCATAGGGCAGTTCGTCGTGCAACTGGCGATAGAGCTGCTCACGCGTGATTTCCGCGGCGAGCAGGCGTTCCGAGGCATCGGAGACCTGATCTTCGGGATAGTGCCACGGCCCTGGCGGCATGAGGGCAGCCAGCCGCGTCTTCAATTCGGGCACGCCATCGCCGGTCAGGGCCGAAACGAAGAACACCTCGTCGAACTGGCCTTCGCCGCTCAGCGCCTCGGCCATGACCAGCAGCGGTTCCTTGGGGCTGGCATCAACCTTGTTGAGCACCAGGAACTTGCGCTCGGGCCGCCCGGCCAGCGAGGCGAGGATGGGTTCGAGGTATTCGCGCTTCTTCTTGCGCGCATCGACCACCAGCAGAATGGCGTCGGCCTCGCTCGCGCCTTCCCAGGCGGCGTTGACCATCGCGCGGTCGAGCCGGCGCTTGGGTTCGAACAGGCCCGGCGTATCAGCCAGGATGATCTGCGCCTGGCCTTCCAGGGCAATGCCCATCAGCCGCGCGCGCGTGGTCTGCGCCTTGGCCGAAACGATGGCGACCTTCTGGCCGACCAGCGCGTTGACCAGGGTGGACTTGCCCGCATTGGGAGCACCGAGCACCGCGACCAGGCCGCAGGTTTGCCCGCCGCCAGTTTCAGTGGGGCCGGATTCGGATGGAATGGAAGTGGTGTCGATCATGGAAACAGAATGAACCTCATGGCGCCCGCCGACAAGCGGCCGGTGCGGCACTGGAAAATGCCCGGAAAAAGTGGCGGAATTGGGGATGGACGCTCGGTCGTGCGCGTTGTCAGGCGAACTGCTTGAGGAAATCGCGCGCAGCGGCCGTTTCGGCCTCCTGCTTGCTCGATCCGCGGGCTTCCGCCAGGCCCACGCCCTTGACCTCTACGCTTACGGTAAAGATCGCGGCATGATCGGGGCCATCGCGGCTGACCAGGCTATAGACCGGGGGCTTGCGGCGATTGCCGGCGGCCCATTCCTGCAAGGCGGCCTTGGGGTGTTTGCGCTGCCCGGCGCCGGTGCGCATCGGCTTGTCCCAGCAGCGGCGCACGAAATCGCGCGCGGCGGGAAAGCCGCGTTCCAGGAATAGTGCGCCGATCAGCGCTTCCATCACGTCGCCCAGGATGTTGTCGCTATCGGACCCGCCATCGTCGCGGGCCTGCTTGCCCAGGCGGATATGCGCCGGCACGCCCAATGCGCGGGCCACATCGGCGCAGGTTTCGCGGCTGACCAGCGCGTTGAGCCGCTGCGACAGCTTGCCTTCGGCGGCATCGCTGGCCTCGTGCAGCCACTCGGCCACGGCCAGCCCCAGCACGCGATCGCCCAGGAATTCCAGGCGCTGGTAATCGCGCGCCTCGCCCAGCGAACCATGGGTGAGCGCTTCATGCCAAAGCGCCGGTTGTGCAACCGGCGCCTGGGTCAGTTCCGCCAGGAATTTGGCGGTTTCGGGGGAAAGGGGCGTGCTCAGAACATGCCCCCGATCCGGTTCCAGCGCAGCGCGGTGAACCAGGTCCACGGCAGGAACCAGTTGGCCGAACCGTCGGTGGACCACATCACGATCGTGGCGCGGCCAACCAGGTTGTCCTGCGGCACCAGGCCGATGCCGCCGCCTTCGATCGCGGGGAAACGGCTGTCCATCGAGTTGTCGCGGTTGTCACCCATCAGGAACAGGCGGCCTTCAGGCACGACCACGGGCGGCGTATCGTCCTGCGGGCGATAGCCCAGGTCGAGCACGTTGTAGGTCTTGCCGCCGGGCAGGGTTTCCTGGAACTGCGGATAGTGGCAGGTCTGCGTGCCATCGGCCTCGGTCACGGCAAAGTCGGGCGAGATGCACTCGGTATTGGCCGAAACCTTGATCACGAAATCGGCCACCTTCACCTTGGGCACGGCCTTGCCGTTGAGGTGAAGCACGCCGCCGATCATCTGCACGGTATCGCCCGGAACGCCGATCACGCGCTTGATATAATCGACATCGTTGCCCGGGGGCGCCTTGAAGATCACCACGTCACCCCGGTTGGGCTGGCTGGCGAAAATGCGCTTGGGCAGCAACGGCACGCTGAACGGCAGGGAATACTTGGAAAATCCGTAGGGCCACTTGGCCGCCAATAGATAATCGCCGTTTTCCAGCCGGGGCAGCATCGATTCCGACGGGATGTTGAAAGGCGAGAAGAAGAAGCTGCGGAAGATCGCCACGATCAGCACCAGCTTCACCAGGAACACCGGGAAGCTGTCTTCCTTCTTCTGCTTTTTCGCCGGGGCGGCAGGCGCGCCCGCGGGAGTTGGCGCGGTCGCGGGCGGCACAGGCGTTTCCACCGCAGGATTGGCGGGTTCGGGCGTTTCGTTCATCGGCTGGGTCATGTGGAGGGCAAAGGCATCCGTCAAGCAGGAATGCACGTGCCATAGCCCGAGGCAAATACGTTTGCACGATCCGTTCGTCGAGCCACGCCACCGCTTGGAAGATTGTGCGCAAGCGGGCATGAGAGGCGCATCCCGCAACCGCGAAAAAGGACGTTAGACAATGGCAGCACAGGACCAGGCCACGCTGTGGCACGCACTGGAGACGCTGGAGGTGCCAACGCTCGCCGCGCTGTTTGCCGATCCGGCCCGTCTTGAGCGCTATGCCACCACGCTCGACCTGCCCGGTGGCCCGATTCGCTTTGACTGGTCCAAGACCCATCTTTCGGCCGACGTCGAGGCGATCCTGGCCCAGCTGGCGCAGGCCACCGATTTTGCCGGCAAGCGTGAAGAACTGCTGTCTGGCGCCAAGATCAACAACACCGAAGGCCGCGCCGCCGAACACACCGCACAGCGCGGCGTGGGCGCCGAAGCCAGCGTGGAAGAAGCCCAGGCCCTGCACGCGCGCATGGCACTGCTGGTCGAAGCCATCCACGAAGGCGTGCTGGGCGAGGTGAAGAGCCTTATCCACATCGGCATCGGTGGTTCCGCCCTGGGCCCGGCGCTGGCGATCGACGCGCTGGCCCGCGAAGACGCCAAGGTTGCCGTGCACGTGGTGTCCAACATTGATGGCTGCGCGCTGGAAGCAGCGATGAAGCAGTGCGATCCGGCCACCACGCTGATCGCTGTCGCGTCCAAGACCTTCACCACCACCGAAACCATGACCAATGCCCACAGCGCGCTGGAATGGCTGCGCGAAGGCGGCGTGGCCGATCCTTATGGCCGCGTCATCGCGCTGACCGCCGCGCCGGAAAAGGCGGTGGAATGGGGCGTTGACGAAACCCGCATCCTGCCGTTCTCCGAAACCGTGGGTGGGCGCTATTCGCTATGGTCCTCGATCGGATTCCCGGTGGCGCTGGCCCTGGGCAACGAAGCCTTTGCCGCGTTCCTCGCGGGCGCCGAGGCGATCGACGAACATTTCCGCGATGCCGCGATCGGTGAAAACGTGGTGGTGCGCGCGGCCTTTGCCGATCTGTTCTACACCCAGGCGCGCGGCTGCCAGACCCGCGCGGTCTTTGCCTATGACGAGCGCCTGGCGCTGCTGCCCGACTATCTCCAGCAGCTGGAAATGGAATCGAACGGCAAGCGCGTGCTGGCCGATGGCACGCCGCTGACCCGCCCGAGCGCGCCGATCACCTGGGGTGGCGTGGGCACCGATGCGCAGCATGCCGTGTTCCAGCTGCTGCACCAGGGCACCCACCTGATCCCGGTGGATTTCCTGGCCGTGAAGGTGCCGGGCCATGATCTTGATCCGGTCCATCACAAGATCCTGCTGTCCAACTGCTTTGCCCAGGGCGCCGCGCTGATGGCGGGCCAGGCGAGCGAGGATGGCGCGCGCGCCTATCCGGGCAACCGGCCTTCGGCAACGATCCTGTGCGACGAACTCAACGCTGCCACGCTGGGCGCGCTGATCGCCTTCCACGAACACCGCGTGTTCGTTTCGGCGATGCTGCTGGGGATCAACCCGTTCGACCAGTTCGGTGTGGAACTGGGCAAGGCGATTGCCAAGAAGATCGATGCCGGTGGCGGCGAAGGCTTTGATCCCAGCACCGAAGCACTGCTGGCCGAAGCCGGCATCGGCGTGGAATGAACGTTAGCCTGCCTAATTGAATAAACGGCGCAGATAATCGCTACGCCAGGGCTGGCGCCGGATGGGCATCGTTGCCATATCCGGCGCCAGTTTCCGATTCAGCAGCAAGAAAGCCGTGCCATGACCGAACCCGCCTACGACTATGATCTGTTCGTGATCGGGGCAGGATCGGGTGGGGTGCGCGCCAGCCGCATCGCCGCCGGCTATGGCGCGCGGGTGGCCGTGGCCGAGGAATACCGCGTGGGTGGCACCTGCGTGATCCGCGGCTGCGTGCCCAAGAAGCTTTTGGTCTACGGTTCACACTTCGCCGAGGAACTGCAGGACGCAGCCAACTATGGCTGGACCGTCGAGAAGATGACGTTCGACTGGCCGACGCTGCGCAACGCGGTGGCCAAGGATGTCGACCGTTTGAACGCGGCCTATACCAACACATTGAATTCCAACAAGGTCGAGCATTTCCTCGAACGCGCCACGATCACCGGCCCCAACAGCGTCAAGCTGGCGAGCGGGCGCGAGATCAGCGCCAGGTATATCCTGGTGGCCGTGGGCGCCTGGCCGGTGATGCCGCATTTCGATGGGGCGGAGCATTGCATCACGTCCAACGAGGTGTTCGGCCTGGAAAACCTGCCAGGCCGCGTGGTGATTGCCGGGGCCGGCTATATCGCGCTGGAATTTGCCGGCATCTTCAATGCACTGGGTAGCCATGTCACGGTGGTCAACCGCAGCGAGACGATCCTGCGCGGCTATGACGCGTCGCTGCGCGACCGGTTGCTGCAGATCACCATGGCGCGCGGCATCGAATACAAGTTCAACTGCGGGATCGAGCGGGTCGAGCGGCTCGAGAACGGCTGCCTCAACGTGCACATGAAGGGCCAGCCTGATCCGCTTGGCGCCGATGCCGTGCTGGTCGCCACCGGGCGCCGGCCCAAGACCGACGGGCTGGGCCTGGAAAACGCCGGCATCGAACTTGGCGAACATGGCGAGATCCGCGTGGACGACACCGCGCAAACCTCGTGCCCCAGCATCTTTGCCGTGGGTGACGTGACCAACCGCGTGCAGTTGACGCCCATCGCCATTCGCGAAGGACACGCCTTTGCCGATCGCGTATTTGGCGGCAAGGACACGCGCGTGGCCTATGATTGCATCCCGAGTGCGGTCTTTTCGCAGCCGCCGCTGGCCAGTGTCGGCCTCACCGAAGCGCAGGCCCGCGAGATGCTGGGCAGCAACGTCAAGGTATTCACCTCTGACTTCCGCCCGATGAAGAACATCTTCGCCCACCGCCACGAGCGCGGGCTTTACAAGCTGGTCGTCGATGCGCAGACCGACAAGGTGCTGGGCGTGCACCTGATCGGGCCGGAGGCACCAGAAGTGCTCCAGGCTGCTGCCATTGCGGTGAAAGCCGGGCTGACCAAGGCCGATTTCGATGCCACCGTGGCGCTGCATCCATCGATGGCCGAGGAACTTGTCCTGATGCGCTGACCCACTTGGCGCATCGGGATTCCGCATTAACCAAAGATGCCCGTTGAACTGCGCCGCCGGTACGATAGGCTGTAGGCGGAGAGGGCTGGGGGCGGAATCAATGGACAAGATCGGCGGCACCGTGCTGGTCACGGGCGGATCGGGCTATATCGCCGGATATATCATCCGGGCGTTGCTGGACGAGGGATGGACCGTCAACACCACGGTGCGCGATCTTGCGCGCGAAGCGCAGCTGCGTGCCCAGCTTGGCGGCAGCTATGCCACCTTGCGGTTTTTCAAAGCCGATCTGATGGACGACAAGGGCTGGCGTGCGGCGATGGACGGGTGCAGCCACGTTTGCCACGTCGCCTCTCCGATCACCGTGCAGGCGCCGCGCCAGGAAGACGATCTGATCCTCCCGGCGCGCGAAGGCGCATTGCGCGCCTTGCGCTTTGCCCGTGCTGCCGGGGTGGAACGGTTCGTGCAGACATCGTCGGTGGCGGCGATCGTCTATGGCCACGGCAAGGGCATCCGTCGCTTTACCGAGGCTGACTGGACCGATACCGACGGGCCGGGCGTGCATGCCTATGCCAAGTCAAAGACCCTGGCCGAACGCGCGGCGCGCGAATGGATCGCGCGCGAGGGGCGCGGCATGGAGTTCGTCTCGATCAACCCATCGGTCGTGCTGGGGCCGGTGTGGGGTGAGGACTATTCCACCTCGATCGAGCTGGTGCGGCAATTGCTGGCGGGTGCGGTACCGGGCTGCGCCGATCTTGGCTTTGGCGTGGTGGACGTGCGCGACGTGGCGGCGCTGCATGTGCGCGCGCTGACCGAGCCGGGGATCGATGGCGAACGCTTCATCGCGTCTGGCCCGTTCCTCAAGATGATCGACATTGCCCGCATCCTGCGCCAGCAACTGGGCCAGCAGGCCCGGCGCGTGCCGCTGCGCCATGTGCCCGACTGGATGGTGCACGCCCTGGCACTGGTCAATCCGATGGTGCGCCAGGTGACCGGGGAACTGGGCAACGTGCGCGATACCGATGCCGGCCACGCGCTCAGCCGCCTGGGCTGGGCCACGCGGCCGGTGGAGCAGACGATCGCCGATTGCGCGCAAAGCCTGATCGAAACGCGGGTGGTGGCGGCCTAGATTCCCGCCCACCACTGATAGCCGGAATGGTCTTCCCAGTATCCGCCCTTGCCGCCGTAAAGGCCGGTAAGGCTGGCGACAAGTTCCACCCGCATCACATACTTGGCCTGCTTGTAGCCTAGCTGGCGTTCGACCCGCAGGCGCAGGGGGGCGCCATGGCCGACCGAGAGCGGCTGCCCGTTCATGGTGTGGGCCAGGATCGTCTGGGGATGCAGCGCCTCGGCCAGGTCGATCGATTCGTAATAGGGCTTGCCCGAGAAATCGTCGGCACAGTGGAACACGGCATAGCGCGCCTGAGGCAGGGCGCCGGCACCGTGCAGCAGCAGGGCGAGCGGAACGCCGGTCCATTGCGCGATGGCGCTCCAGCCCTCTACGCAATCGTGGCGGGTGATCTGGGTGCGCTGCGGCAGGGCGCGCAGCTGTGCCAGGCTCATCGCCATCGGCTTGGCCACCAGGCCATCAACCGTCAGTCGCCAATCGGCAAAGCCGCGTTCGACCTGCGCAAGATAGGCTGCGGCGGTGGGCCGGGTATTGCCGTTGACGCGAAACACCGGGGAGATATCGGCTGCGGAAAACTCCGGCGCCAGGGCATTGCCGGCGACCAGCCGCTGTGCGCTGCGGCTGGCCTTTTCGCCCAGCGACAGCAGCGACCTGGCCGTGGGCGAGGTGGTGATGCGATCGCACCCCGACAGCAGCAGCCCACCCGATCCGACCAGCAGGCCGCGCCGCGAAAACCCGCTCATGGCTGGCGCTCCGGTGGCAGGCGATACCAGCCGGTAATCATCGCGCGCAACTCGTTGAATGGCCCGGCCAGCACCACCATGGCGAGGTGCACGGCAATGAACAGCGCCATCGCCAGCGCGCAGAGGAAATGGATCGACCGGGCAGACTGTCGGCCACCCAGCAGCGTCAGCAGCCATGGGCACGCAGCGTTCATCGTCGGCGACATGGCCAGACCCGTGGCGATGATCAGCGGCAAGACGCCCAGCAGCACCGAAAGATAGGCGATCTTCTGCAAGGGGTTGTAATGCCGCGCCGCCTCTCCGCGCGGCAGGCGCAGGCGCAGATGCTCGGTAACGTCGTGCAGCAGCGCCCGTGGCCGCCGCTCTTCCCGCGAAAGGCCAAGATCGCGGCGCAAATGGCCGGAAAGCAGCGCATAGGCGAGGAAGCCCAGCAGACTGATCACCAGCATCCACGCGCCCAGGAAATGCCATCCGCGCGCCAGCGACAGGTTGTAATGCGTGGGCAGCGTTACCAGGGGCGGAAACGCCAGCGCGGTATCCTGGGCATAGCCGATCACGCCGGTGGTGGGCCATTCATGGCCGCCCAGCGCGAGAAAACCGCGCGCGCCATGGTTGCCGATTTCCAGCCAGGCCTTGTCGAAGTTGGCGCCGAACTTGCCCCAATAGAGCCGCGGATGGGCATTGAAGATCATCATCCCGCTCATCAGCATGATGAACACGGTCAGCGCGTTGATCCAGTGCCACAGCCGCACGGGCCAGCGAATGCGCAGGACAAGAGGGGATCGCTCCATGCCCGATACCATGCCCTGAATCGCGGCCGGGGTCATCCCCTGATCGATGAATGACGCGCGAGGCTTCAACCCCAGGGGCGGGCCTGCGCCAGCGCGATCAGGCTTTGCCGGCTGTGGCGGCGGGCCAGCGCGCGCTCTCGGCATGTCGGCGGCACCGGGCGCAGCGCCTGCCATCCGGCGCGGAAAATCCACGCCAGCTTGGCCTTGCCCGACACCACGGTGCGGCTGTGCCAGGCGCGATCGCCACGCGCGGCCACCTTGCGGGCAATGTCGCCATAGATGCCGGCGGCGGCCAGGATCGCCCAGCGCTGGCGCGGTTGCAGCCGGCCGGCACCGATCCGGGCAGAGCATTCGTGGGCTTGGGCCATGGCGCACATCCGCTGGGCCAGGATGGCCAGCGTGGCGCGGTACTGCGGCTTGAGCTGCTCGCCCGGGGGCGGCAGGTCAACCTCGGCCAGCCATTCGGCCGGCAGATAGCAACGACCGGCGGCATCGTCTTCGGCCAGGTCGCGGGCAATATTGGCCAGCTGGAACGCGAGACCCAGGTCCGCCGCGCGATCAAGCGTGTCATCGTCATCGGGCGAAACCCCCATGACCACCGCCATCATCACGCCCACCGCGCCCGCCACATGCCAGCAATAGCGCATGAGATCTGCTTCGGTGCGCGGCTGCCAATCGGCGGCATCGAGGGCGAATCCGTCGATCACCGCCTCGGCCATGGCCATGGTGAGGCCGGTCTCGCGCGCGACCAGGCCCAGCGCATCGAACGCGCGATTGCCGGTGGCCTCGCCCGCCATGGCCCGTGCCGTCAGATCACGGACCAGCGCCAGCCGTTCGGCCGCGCCGGATTGATCGCCCAGCGCGCCGCCCATGTCCTGCGCATCGACGATATCGTCGCACGCCCGACACCAGGCATAGAGCAGCCAGACCCGTTCGCGGGTGATGCGGTCGAACAGGGTGGAGGCGGCGGCAAAGCTTTTCGAGCCGCGCCGGATCGTGTCGCGCGCGGCAGCCACCAGCGCGGCGCGATCGGGAACAGCCGGCGTCATGGGATCAGAGGTCCGAGGCCTGCATCGCGATGATCGGGCGGTGCGGCTCGTGCGCGGCCATGCGCTGCAGCAGCAGGTCAAGCTCGTGCTCGGCGACCATGATTCCGGCGTGAACCGGGCGGATGAAGCCCACTTCGATCATGTGGCGGTTGAACGCCAGCAGGTGATCATAGAACCCGAACGCGTTGAGCACGCCCACCGGCTTGGCATGATAGCCAAGCTGCGCCCAGCTGATCGCTTCCCACAGCTCGTCCATCGTGCCGACCCCGCCGGGCAGGGTGAGGAAACCATCGGCCAGATCGACGAAAGCCTGCTTGCGCGCATGCATGCCGGGCACCACGTCAAGCCGGGTCAGGCCGTGGTGCGCCACTTCGGCGCCGACCAGCGCCTGGGGGATCACCCCGATCACTTCGCCCCCAGCGGCCAGCGCGCCATCTGCCACGGCGCCCATCAGGCCCAGGCGGCCCCCGCCATAGACCACGCCGATGCCGCGTTCGGCCAGCTGCCGGCCGACATCGGCGGCCAGCGCGACATAGCGCGGGTCGGCCGGGCTGGCCGATCCACAATAGACGGCAATACGCTTCACTGCAGGTCCTCCAGCATCAGCCTCGCCGTGGCCTTGGCGCTGCCCACCACGCCGGGGATGCCGGCGCCTGGATGGGTGCCGGCACCCACCAGATAGAAGTTGGCGATATCGTCATCACGGTTGTGCGCGCGGAACCACGCGCTTTGCGTGAGCAACGGCTCTAGGCTGAACGCGGCACCCTGATAAGCTGAAAGATCGGCCGCGAAATCGGTGGGCGCATAGTGGAACTTGGTGACGATGCGGCTGTGGATATCCGGGATCAGGCGGCGGCCCACTTCATCGAGGATGCGTTTTTCCAGCAACGGCCCAACTTCGGCCCAGTCCACCGGCAGCTTGCCCATGTTGGCGACAGGGACCAGGGCATAGAACGTGCTCATCCCCTCGGGCGCGACGGACGGATCGGTCACGGTGGGATGGTGCAGATAGATCGAGAAATCCTGCGGCAGCACCCCGTGCTGATAGATATCGTCGAGCAGGCCCTTATAGCGCGGGCCGAACAGGATCATGTGGTGCGGGATGCCCGGCCACGTGCCCTCGATGCCGAAGTGCACCACGAACAGGCTGGGCGAGAACTTCTTGCGCTTGAGCGCGCGCGACCGCTTCTTGCCCGTGGCGCTGTCGCCCAGCAGATCGCGATAGGTGTGCATGATATCGCCGTTGGACGCGACGGCATCGAAATTGCCGTGCCAGCCACTGGCGGTGTGTACGCCGGTCACGCGGTTGCCCAGCGTTTCGATCCGCACCACCGGATCGCCCATGCGCACTTCGCCGCCGATGCGCTGGAAATGGGTGAGCATGCCGGCGATCAGGCGGTTGGTGCCGCCCTTGGCCCACCACACGCCGCCATCCTTTTCCAGCTTGTGGATGAGGGCATAGATCGCGCTGGTGTTCATCGGGTTGCCACCGACCAGCAGCGTGTGAAAGCTGAACGCCTCGCGCAGCTTTTCGCTTTCGATGAACTTTGACACTATCGAATAGACCGAGCGCCAGGCCTGGTACTTGGCCAGGGCCGGCGCAGCCTTGATCATGCTGGCAAAATCCAGGAACGGCACCGCGCCAAGCTTGACATAGCCTTCTTCGAAGACACCGGCGGAATAGCCCAGGAACTCTTCGTAGCCGGCCACGTCACGCGGCGAAATCTTGGCGATCTCGGCGCGCAGGCTGGATTCATCGTTGGAATAATCGAAGTTCGTGCCATCTGGCCAGTTCAGCCGATAGAACGGCATGACCGGCATCAGCTCGACATCTTCCGACAGCTTGTGCCCGCTCAGGCCCCACAGCTCTTCCAGGCAGGCCGGATCGGTGATCACCGTGGGTCCGGCATCAAAGGTAAAGCCATCACGCTGCCAGTGATAGGCGCGGCCGCCCGGCTTGTCGCGCGCTTCGATCAGGGTGGTCTGGATGCCGCCAGACTGCAGGCGGATAGCCAGGGCCAAGCCGCCAAAACCGGCGCCGATGACGCATGCTCTTTTCATTTACTTGCGCATCCCTGCCAAAGTGAGAGGCCGCGGCCGGGCGCCCGATCCGGCGAGCACCGCCAGGGCGCGCGAAATCGGTACCGGGGGCCGCCCCACAAAAATCCGGGCGCGATCTAGCAAGCTGCTGCGTCCGGCATAAAAGCGTTCGATCAGCAGGGTATCCAGCCGATAGAAATGTTCCATCATGCGATAGCGTGCCAACGGCTCTGCTGCCTGGAACAGCATGGCCGACAGCAGGCGGCCAAAGCTGTTGCGCTGCCAGTGGCGCTTGGCCCAACGTTCGCTGAAACCGGCCAAGGCTTCGTGCGTCAGATCGGGCTGCTGCGCCAGGGCCAGGGCAAAACGCACCGCTTCGGGCACAGAATAGCTGGTCACAGGATGGAACAGTCCGGCGCGCGTACCGGCGCGGGCGATCTGGCCACCAGACGAGCGCCAGAACGCGTCCCAATCGCCGGCGGAAACCACCGGCAGCACGCCCTGTTCCTCGTGCAACACCTCTACGATCGACCAGCCCTGGCTGCGGGCATAGTCGGCGATGCGGGCGGCAAGGGCAGGGTGATCGATCGCCGGGCTGTCAGCGTAATAGGTGTCTTCGATGAAGATCTCGTCATCGCCAAACGGCAGGCAATAGACAAAGCGATAGCCATCGACCTGTTCGACCGTGGCATCCATGACGATCGGCTTGATCAGGCCATGGGGCTGCGCCAGCTTGACCCGCTGACCGAGGAATTTCTGCCAGCCGCCCGAAAGCTGCCCCTGCAGGCGGATGCCGCGCGCATCGACCACTGCGCCGGCTTCGATCCGGGTGCCATCGGCCAGGGTCACCGCGCCGGTGCCGGCGGCGAGCACGCGTGCGCCGGTGACGATCGCGTCAGCCGGCAAGGCAGCGCGGATCGTCGCGTCAAAGCGGGCCGAGGTCATCGAATAATAGCTGGTCGAGAGATCGCGACGATACTGCGGGAAACGCACGGAATAGCCCGACCAGGCGCCATCGACCATCGGCGCCAGCAACTCGCGCCCGGCCTTGCCCACGTCTGATCCGAAGAAGGACCACACGTGGTTGCCGCCCAGCACATGGTCCTGTTCGACAAGCAACAGGGTGCAATCCGGGCGGGCTTTGCGCAGGGCGAGCGCGATCAATCCCCCGGCAAGGCCCCCGCCCAGGATCGCGATGTCGGCATGGCGTATGCTCATTGCCATGGCGTTAGGCCAGGCGGCGCGACCATGCAACCGCCCCTAAGGGCCTGTCAGCAATGCACGGCGCTTTTCCGCGGCGAAGTGTTGATGTCATGCCGGAGCCGGCCGGGCCGCAGCCTTGAAGCGGCGGCCGGCGCGGGCTGAACGCTTGCGCAGCCAGATCAACACGCCGGTGACCGACAACACCGTGATGCCAAGGCCGATCACGCTAACGGTAATGCGCCATGCCAGCCCACCGACATGCGCCATGTGCAGCGCGACAACCCAGGTGGTGAACGTTGTCGCGCCCTGGGCTCCGGTTGGCACGGAAACGTGACGCAGTTCGCCGCTGTTGCCGTCAAACGCGATCCGCGTGCCGCCGCCTTCCTGTGTGATGTCGGCCGAAGACTTGACGCCATAGACGTAGAGCCCGGTTGCCGGAATGTACCATAGCCAGGCCCGCCCATCCGGGCGCAAGGACAGCCCGCGCCGCGCTGTCTCTTGCTGCGCCAGTGCCGCCCCGTGTCGCGCGGCGGCGGGGAAATCGAGCGCGGGGTTCCAGCGCGGGCTGGGCAGGGCAGACGCTTCCAGCAGGGCCTCGTCATCCTGCCCGCCCAGCAGGCCAAGCACCGGGCGATAGACCTGGGGCAGGTTGAACGAGACGCTGGACAGCGCAAAGACCAGCAGGATCGGCCAGAGCCACAGCCCACCGGCGCGGTGCAGGTCGAATGTCAGCTTGTAGCTGCTGGTGGGCCGGCGCACTTTCCAACTGGGCCGCCAGCGACGCCACAGGCCGCCTTTGCCCAACGCGCCGGGCGGCAGGGTGAGATAGAACCCGACAAAGCAATCCGCCGTCCAGACCAGCGCTGCCACGCCCATGGCGAACAGGCCCCATGGGCCCAGCGCCAGAGAATAGTGCAGGCGATAGAGGAACGGCATCAGGTTCTTGATGCCCTGGCGCACGTCCCCATTGCGGCGATGGCCCTGCTCGGCGCCGGTCCAGGGATTGAGAAAGACATCATCCCAATCCGGCCGATCGCGCCGTTCCAGGCCGGTCCTGGGGTCGGGCCAGGTGGTATAAAGCCGATCGGCCCGGCCGGGCAGGCGGGTGAGGTAGACGAAATCGACCCGCGCTGCGGGATGGCGCGCAAGCAGCCCGGCGCGCACCGCCAGCGGATCAAGCGCTGCCATGCCAGGGCGGGGCGGGGCGGCGTTCTGCATCGCTGGCGCCGTGGCCGCGTCGAGTTCCTCGAACCACGGCAGCAGCGATCCGGTGAGCCCCGCCACCGCCAGGAACAGGGCAAGAGTCAGCCCCGCCCAGCGATGGACGATCACCCAGAACGGACGGCCGGGAAGCGCCATGACGGTCAGAACGTCACACGGACAGAGCCGGTGACATTGCGCGGCGCGGCGTAATAGGCCTGCGTCCAATACAGGCTGGTCAGGTACTTGTGGTTGGTCACATTGGCGACGTTGAAATTGAACTGAACGTTCTCGTTCAATTTATACCCGGCCTGCAATTGCAGCGTGGCATAATCGCCCTGGCGCACGGTGCCGGAATAGATCGTGTCCTGCCACTTGACCGCCGCGCCCAGTTGCAGCGGCGCGATGGGATTCCAGCGCAGTGCCAGGTTGGCGGTGTTGCGCGGCACATACGTACGCACTTGCCTGCCCGCGCCATCGTCCATCTTGAGCGTGGTGGCGCCGGCCTGGATCGTGAGCGTGGAGGTCAGCTTGCCACCCACTTCTGCCTCAACCCCGCGGCTGACGGCGCGGATGCCGTTGTACAGGGTCTGGCCGGTGGCGGTGTCGTAAGCGCCCGCGTCGGCCAGGTTGCTTTGTTCGGCGCGAAACCAGGCGACCGATCCAAACAGCCCGCCGCCCGGTGTCTGCGCCTTGAGCCCGGCTTCATAGCTCTTGCCCTTGGCCGCGCCCAAGGGCCTGCGGTCGATGTCGAGATTGGCCTGCGGGGCAAAGATGCTGGAATAGCTGGCATAGAGATTGACGCCGGGCAGGGCCTTGTAGGTCACGCCGACGAATGGGCTCAGCGCCTTTTCGTTCTTGTCGGTGCTGGCGCCAAAGCTGATCCCGCGCGTCTTTTCGACAAGGTAACTGGCGCCCAGCAGCACGCTGAGCTTTTCGGTCAGCGATACATCCGATGCCCCGCGCAGGCGCCACTGGCGATCTTCGGTATGCTCCTGCTGCACGCTGGCGCCATAGGCGGGGAGCGCCACTTCCTGCCCAGTCCAGCTGCCGGGCAGGCCGGGGATCTGACCCCAGGCAGGATCGCTGTCAGGCACGGCGCGGCCATAGTATTCATAGGTGCCCACCGTGCGCTGCACGCCCAGCGTCAGCTGCTGGTCGCGGCCGAACAGGCGATAGCCGCCCTGTACCGTGCCGTCATAGATCCAGCCTTTGGCGACGGGGGCATAGGCGCCGGGATTGCCAAAGAGCCCGCCCCAGGCGCCGGTCTGGCTGTCCTGCTTTGGCGTGCCATAGACATAGAACAACCGCGAATCTTCGTTGTGGTACTTGCGCGTGACATGGGCGCGCACGCTCCAGCCCGGGGCGAAATCCCAGGTCAGCTGGCCATAGGCGGTCTGGTCATGCGTATTCCAATAGGTCCAGTCCATCGTGGTAGAGGCGCTGCGGTCAAACTCCAGCTGGTTGCCCTTGCTGTCCTGCAAGGGCAGGGCGCCCCACATCACCCCGGTGGACTTGCCATCCTGGCGCATATAGCCGGCCGAGAGATGCAGGTTGGGGGTGATTTCGCCATCCAGAACGCCGGAAATCGCGGTGCGGCTGTGGTGATAGCTGCGCAGGTAGGAATCGCCGTCCTGCGCCGCGCCGGTTACGCGCACGGCCCATTTGCCATCGGCGGTCAGCGGCAGGTCAAGGTCCACCTCGGCGCGCTTCTTGTTCCATGAGCCATAGGACAGCTCGGCCGACATATGGCGCTGGCCGGTGGGATGGCGGCGGTGATAATTGATCGTGCCCGAAGGATTGCCTGCGCCGGTGAGCAGCGCGTTGGCCCCGCGCACCACTTCCACGTTGTCCCACATCACCGAATCCTGGGCGCCGATCGTCGGGCCCCAGATATTGGGCAGGCTGATCCCGTCGATCATCGCGTCGACGATGTCGAACCCCCGCGCGTTGTAGTACGTGCGCTCGGTTTCGACCTGGTCGACATTGACGCCCGTAACGTAGCGCAGCAGCTGGTTGGTTTCGTCCAGCGCAAAGTCATCCAGGAACTTTCGATCGACCACGCTGACCGATTGCGGCGTATCCATCAAGGATAGCGCCAGGCCGGTAGCGCCGCTTGCCACCGTCTCCCCCTTTTCGCCGTTGACCACAATGGTGCGGCCAGCGTCGGCATCACTGGCGCTGGCACTCGCGGCGTCCGCAGTGCTGTCGGCATGGGCGGGCGCAGCCGCCAGCACACCCAGCGAAACGCCGCAGGCCAGCATCGCGTGGCGCAAATGCGTGGGGGCCATTGTCTCAATCCTTCCTGAACAATGATTTCTCACCGCCCGCTAATGCGAATGGTTATCATGAGTCAAGGAGAGTGATAATCATTTTCAAAAAAGTAGCGCTTGTCTCAACTCGACCGACGATGGCGTCCGCCCGGCTTGCAGCTTTGCGCCCTTGGCCCTAGGATGCGGGCACCCCGGGGAGCCAGTGGCCTGGGCAACGCGCCTGCGTTGCCGGGTTGAGCAAAGGCTGAGAGGGGCTGGTCACGCAGCCCGACCCGTCGAACCTGAACCCGTTAGCACGGGCGGAGGGAGGGCCGGCCCAGCGTTACACGTGCGTGCCACAGCCTTTCGTTCGTCCACACGAAAGGAACCTCGTGTATGGCCGATCTCAATTCCCCACTCGAAATCGGTGTCACCACCGGCCCCATCCGCGGCAGCCGCAAGATTCACGTGGAATCGCCGCGTTTCCCCGGCATGACCGTCGCGATGCGCGAAATCGCGTTGGAGCCGGGCTGCGGCGAGCCGCCGCTGCGCGTCTATGACACCTCAGGCCCCTATAGCGATCCCAAGCAGGCGATCGACATTCGCGCCGGCCTGCCGCGCCTGCGGCATGACTGGATCATGGCGCGTGGCGACGTGGAAACTTATGCCGCTCGCGAAGTGAAGCCCGAGGACAATGGCCTCAAGGGGCCGGACCGTTCGGGCGGCGTGCCGGCGTTCCCCAATGTCAATCCGGCGCCGCTGCGGGCCAAGGCCGGCGCCAATGTCACGCAGATGCACTATGCCCGCCAGGGTATCGTCACGCCCGAGATGGAATACGTGGCTATCCGTGAAAACCTGGGCCGCCGCCAGTTGAAGGAAGCCCTGGTGCGCGACGGCCAGGATTGGGGCGCCAGCATCCCCGATTACGTCACGGCCGAATTCGTGCGCGATGAAGTGGCACGCGGCCGCGCGATCATCCCCAACAACATCAACCACCCGGAAAGCGAACCGATGGCGATCGGGCGCAATTTCCTGGTCAAGATCAATGCCAACATCGGCAATTCGGCGGTCGCGTCAGACGTCGCCAATGAAGTGGACAAGATGGTCTGGGCGATCCGCTGGGGCGCCGACACGGTGATGGACCTTTCGACCGGGCGCAACATCCACGACACGCGCGAATGGATCCTGCGCAACAGCCCGGTGCCGATCGGCACCGTGCCGATCTACCAGGCGCTGGAAAAGGTCGGCGGCATTGCCGAAGACCTGACCTGGGACATCTTCCGCGACACCTTGATCGAGCAGGCCGAACAGGGCGTGGACTATTTCACCATCCACGCCGGGGTGCGCCTGCCCTATATTCCGCTCACTGCCAAGCGCGTGACCGGTATCGTCAGCCGGGGTGGCTCGATCATGGCCAAGTGGTGCCTGGCGCACCACCGCGAAAGCTTCCTCTACGAGCATTTCGACGAGATCACCGAGATCATGAAGGCCTATGACATCGCCTATTCGCTGGGCGATGGCCTGCGGCCGGGTAGCGTGGCCGACGCCAATGACGAGGCACAGTTTGCCGAACTCTATACCCTGGGCGAACTGACCAAGCGCGCCTGGGCGCAGGACGTGCAGGTGATGATCGAGGGGCCGGGCCATGTGCCGATGCACAAGGTCAAGGAGAACATGGACAAGCAGCTGGCCGCCTGTGGCGAGGCGCCGTTCTATACGCTTGGGCCGCTCGTCACCGATATCGCGCCGGGCTATGACCATATCACCAGCGGCATCGGCGCGGCGATGATCGGTTGGTTCGGCACGGCGATGCTCTGCTACGTCACGCCCAAGGAGCATCTGGGCCTGCCCGATCGCGATGACGTCAAGGTCGGCGTCGTCACTTACAAGCTCGCGGCCCATGCCGCCGATCTGGCCAAGGGACACCCAGCGGCCAAGCTGCGCGACGATGCGTTGAGCCGCGCCCGCTTCGAATTTCGCTGGCGCGACCAGTTCAACCTCAGCCTCGATCCCGAAACGGCCGAGCAATACCACGACCAGACCATGCCGGCCGAAGGGGCCAAGACCGCGCACTTCTGCTCGATGTGCGGGCCCAAGTTCTGCTCGATGAAGATCACGCAGGAAGTGCGTGAATTTGCATCGAAACAGAACCAGGCCGCCGATACTTTCATTGCCGCCGAAGAGGCCGAAGCCGGCATGCAGGCCATGAGCGACAAGTATCGCGAGGCCGGTAGCGAACTCTATCTGCCGGCCGCGCAATAAGGCGGTGCGTCCTGCGCTGGTTGCCATCGTGTAACCAGCGCAGGAACCAGCGCGGTTTCCGATCATTGCCTGTCCATCTGGAAGGTCGCGTCGCCATCGGGTGGCGCTCCGCTCCTCTCATGATGGAGATCGCGCCATGAAGAAGGCTTTGCTGGCAGTGGCACTTGCAGCGTCGGGCCTGACCGCCGCTTGTACCGATGGTTATGATGGCCGCCCCGGCTATGACAACGGCTATCACCGCCATCGCGGCGGCTACGGCGGCATCGAAGGCGGCTATGCCGGTGGCGGCGGCTGGGGCTATCGCGACGATGGCTATTATCGCCGCTATGGCAACTATGACTACAACCGTCCCGATCCCAGCTATGGCGGCTATTATGCCGATCGCTATTACCGCGACGATCCGCGCTACGGCGAACACCGCCTGAGCGCCAATGAGCGGATTTATCGCGGCAATGATGGTCGCTATTATTGCCGCCGTTCCGATGGCTCGACCGGCCTGATCGTCGGTGGTGTGTCGGGCGCGCTGCTCGGCTCGGTGATTGCCCAGGGCGATTCCCGTCCGCTCGGCGCGATCCTCGGCGCAATCGGTGGCGCTGCCGCCGGTGCCGCGATCGACAGCAACAACGTGCGTTGCCGCTGATCCCCAACCGGGCATCGGCACACATGAAAAAGGCCCTTTCGCCGCCTGGCGAAAGGGCCTTTTTCATGTCGGCCTGGCGCGGGACAATCCCGCGTCAGGCCTCAACAGGCTTACTTGGCAGCGTCGACCGCGATGCCGAGCTTCTTCACGTCGTTGAGCGTGAAGGCGACCGGGCGATCGTTGAACGTGCCTTCCACCGACTTCTTGCGGATGTGCAGTTCGAAGGGCACCTTGCCGGCATAGGCGGTGCCACGGACGATCTTTTCTTCGCCCTTGGTTTCGGTGGTGTAGGAATAGCTCACGCCCTTGTAGGCGAAGCTGTCAGGCTGGGTTTCGGCCGAGGCCACGGCGGGGGCGGCAAGCACGAGAGCGGCGGCGGCGGTCGAAATGAAAGAACGAAGCATGGCAATTTCCCCTGATCATAAAGGCGAGATTGCCTTCGGACACCCGTCTGTTGTGTTCTTGTTGCAGCGCGTTTCACCCATGCTGCGCCTGCGAGCAATTGCTTAGGTTGCCCGCCCGCTTGCATGATTTGCAAGTGGCGAGCGCTCGGTTTTGAAAAGCGTTTGTTTTCATGCATAACAATATGCGCCCAGCCATGGGGGAGGTGGCCGGGCGCATACGAAAACACGGGAAAGTGCCGGAACGCTTAGGCTTCGAGCGTGCGCTCCAGCGTGACTTCGCAGTTCAGCAGGCGCGAAATCGGGCAGTTGGCCTTGGCCTCATCGGCAATTTTGGCGAAATCCGATTCGGCGATACCGGGGATTGCCGCCTTGAGTGCAAGTGCGCTGCGCGTCACCTTGAAGCCGTCGCCATCGGCCTCCAACGTAACCTTGGCGGTCGTGTCGAGCGTGCCATCGGCATAACCGGCCTTGGCGAGGGCAAAGCTGGTGGCCATGGTGAAGCACGCCGCATGCGCGGCGGCGATCAGTTCCTCCGGGTTGGTGCCCGGCTTGCCTTCGAACCGCGAGCCAAAGCCATAGGGCTGGTCTGACAGCACGCCCGAGGCCGTGCTTATCGATCCTTTGCCGGGCTTGCCGAGCCCTTCATAACGGGCAGAAGCGGTGCTGGTGGGCATTGGGGCATCTCCTTGATGGGGTTTGCCCGTTGAACGCCCTGGCCAGCGGCCCGTTCCATCCAGTTCAGCGCTTGCGCACGAACTCTGCGCGCAGCACGAGGCCCTTGATCCCATCGAACTTGCAGTCGATTTCCTGTGCGTCGCCGGTGAGGCGGATCGACTTGATCAGCGTGCCGCGCTTGAGCGTCTGCCCGGCGCCTTTGACATCAAGATCCTTGATCAGCGTAACCTGGTCACCGTCCTGCAGCACGTTGCCCACGGCGTCGCGCACTTCCACGGCGTTGGCCGCCGCGCGCCGCGTGGCCAGTTCCGCGGCCGTCATCCATTCGCCGCTTTCATCATCGTAAACGTATTCGTCGTCGCTCATGTCCCGCCCCTTTATGCTGTGGTCCCGGTGGGGCCATGGCAGGTTGGGGGCACGGGCGCCAGCCCTTGCGGGAACTTGTCTTACCACACCGCCGGGACGAGCACGATTGCGCCACCGTCGCGGGGTTTCCAGGCGCGCATGGCCAGGGCGACATTGCTTTCCCGGGCCGCGCGGTCTTCCGCCAGAGACCATGTGATGTGCCAGATGCCACCGTCCGGCCTGCGGGTGGAGCCTTCGAGCGCCACCACCAGCGCCTCCACGCCCGCGCCGTCATCGATATGGCCGACAACGCGGGCGTGGCGGATCGCTGGTGGCAAGGGATCACCGGGGCCGGCATGAACCGTGCGCGTCACATGGTCTGCCACAGTGTGCGGATAGCGTGGCGGGAACAGCGCCATCAGGCGGTCGCGGCTATCGGGTTCGAGCTTCCAGCCGCTGGGCATCGCGCGGTTTCCGGCAGATCAGGAAGATGGCGTGGCCTGGCCACTGACGACGCCGTTGTGATCGGCCTGTGGTGTCGTGAGCGCACCGGTGATCCAGATGGCAGACAAGGCCAGGATTGCCAGCACGAGGCTGATCAGAAGTACCCAGCGCACCACGTTCAAGCCGACGGCGCTACGCGCTTCGTCGGTGGACAGCCGCGCCGGCGGCTCCTGTCGTTGGGTATGGTCGTTCTGCATGACGACTCTCCTGCGTTTCATCGGCGGGGCGCACGGGTGGCGCGCCCCTTTTGCCTGAT